>JBHIEA010000061.1:0-9110 GCA_046760365.1 bacterium | reverse complement strand
ATAATCTTATTCAGGCGGTACGCATAGCCGAAGCCAAGGAGGTTAGACTTCCGGTAATGGTCACTTTTGATGGGTTTATCATTTCTCATGCTATGGAGAGGGTAGAGATTCTGGATGATGCCCAGGTGAGTCAGTTTATTGGTGAGTATAAGAATGCCCATTCACTTCTGGACGTGGACAGCCCCGTAACCTATGGCCCTCTTGATCTATATGACTACTATTTTGAGCACAAAAGACAGCAGATGGAGGCAATGGAGGTCTCACCCGAGGTTATTCAAAAAATTGGCAGGGAATTTGGAGATTTGAGTGGTCGGCGTTATGATTTACTGGAGGATTATCAGATGGAGGGAGCGGAGCTAGCTGTTGTAGCTGCTGGTTCCACTGCTGGAACGGTTAAGGCTGTGGTAGATGAATTAAGAGAACAAGGTATAAAAGCGGGTCTTCTCAAAATTAGAATTTTCCGTCCTTTTCCAGCTAACCAGATCGGACAGGTCTTAAGACGCGTGAAGGCAGTGGCTGTTCTGGACCGGAGTGTTTCCTTTGGAGCTCAGGGAGGGCCGATCTTTCTGGAGATTAGGTCCACCCTTTTCGATGAGATCAAACCACCAGCGGTGATAAATTACATTTATGGATTGGGGGGACGAGATATCGGGATAGATGAAATCAAACAGGTTTATGAAAATCTCGAAAGAATTGCCCATACTAAAAAGGTAGAGGAGCTGGTCGGTTATCTGGGGCTTAGGGAGTAAAATTAAGGAGGAAAGGATGCCATCCCTTAAAGTTTTGTCGAAGAAAAAAGAGCTACTTACCGGAGGTCACCGACTTTGTGCTGGCTGTGGTGCCTCCATAATTGTAAGGCAGGTTCTTATGGCTGCCGAAGATCCAGTGGTGATGAGTTGTGCTACCGGGTGTCTTGAGGTAGGTACCACCATTTATCCTTTTACCGCCTGGAGAATCCCCTGGATTCATTGTGCTTTT
Source organism: bacterium (assembly GCA_046760365.1). Taxonomy (GTDB): domain Bacteria; phylum Aerophobota; class Aerophobia; order Aerophobales; family AE-B3A; genus AE-B3B. The sequence continues at coordinate 8,132 of JBHIEA010000061.1, read as the reverse complement.
GAGAATTCAGCTTCTACCCTGTCTGGAGTTGAAGCTGCCTATCGCTGCCTAAAACGACGGGGTAAGATCGACCGCCCTATTAAGTTCATTGCCTTTGGCGGTGATGGAGGAACTTATGACATAGGGCTCCAGGCCTTGTCCGGAGTTCTGGAAAGAGGGCACCGACTCCTTTATATCTGCTACGATAACCAGGCTTATATGAATTGCTTAAGTACCTCTTCTTTGATAATGACTAAAGATGGGCTTAAGAGAATAACAAAGGTAAAAGAAGGAGATGAGATATATGCCTTTGATCAAAAAACCTATCAGTTAGTTTTGAAAAAATGTAGTGGGGTATTTGACAATGGAATAAAGGATGTTTACGAGCTTACCACTTTGCATCATTCCATAAAGGCAACGGCGAATCATCCTTTTTTGGTTTTAAAAAGAAATGGTAGAGGCAAGAACAATCATTTTGTTTGGAAAACAGTTTCAGAAATGAGGACCGGCGATGAAATCGTAGTATTGAAAAACTTAGAGGAGGGAAAGTCATTTAAATTTAATTTTAATAAAGTAAAAAAGGGAGACTACAAAGTAAATCGTTTAAATGAGATAGACCTACCAGAATATTCTAGTCCAGATTTGATGAAATCCCTTGGTATTTGGATTGGCGATGGCTGGGTAAGGAATGAAAAAGGAGAGGTAGGATTCGCTCTTCCCGAGAATTGTAGGGCAAGAGACGTCTTGGTTGGTCTTCATTCAAAAATCTTTGGTGAAAAAATAAGAACCGATGAAACGTACGTGCGCGTAAATTCCGTGAATCTTGCCAGATTTATTGACTCCTCGGGTTTTGGATCGGGAGCAAGAAATAAAGTAATTCCACCCTGGATATTTATCTTACCCAAAGAAGAAAAGAAAAGTTTTGTTCAAGGTCTAATGCTATCAGATGGACACAAGGTAGGTAATAGTTCGCGGTATGTCTCAGCCAATTATGAACTCCTCAAAGGTCTAAGACTATTGCTACAGACTATGGGTCTTAGAGTTGGAAAAATACATCAGCAAAGAAAAGAAAAGGGAACAAAGTGTGTTGATAGAGAGCTATTGAGAGACTCCGAGTATGGATATATCTGCTTTAGTGAAAGAAACGAATGGAATACCAAAAAATATCCAAGTCAATATAAGTATAAGAATTTTTTAATAAATAATAAGTATTTTGAGACTGAAAAAGTAAGAAATATAAAATTAGTTGGACCAGAGCCGACTTTGGATTTAAGGGTAGAAGATGAACATAATTTTATTGCCGATGGAATTGTGGTTCATAATACCGGTATCCAGAGATCGAGTGCTACTCCTGAAGGGGCGGCAACTACGACTAGCCCCGTAGGAAAGGCCATACCAGAAGGAAAGCAAAGACCTCGCAAAGATCTAACCAGGATTGTAGCCGCTCATGACTCTCCCTATGTAGCTCAGGCTAACCCTGCTTATTACAATGATTTAATTAAGAAGGTGCAGAAGGCCCTGAGTACAGAAGGTCCAACTTTCATCAATGTTCTCTCGCCCTGTCCTCGAGGCTGGAGATACGATCCCTCTCTATCTATTCAGATTGCTAAACTGGCAGTCTTAACCGGAGTCTGGCCTCTTTATGAGGTGGAAAAAGGTCAATATAGGATTACTTATCGTCCTAAAAAAAAGCGGCCTGTAAGAGAATGGCTGGAGTCTCAGGGAAGATTCAGGCACCTTTTGAGGCCTGAGAATAAGGAAATTGTGGAAAGAGTAGAGAAAGAGATGGAAGAGGCCCAGAAGAGCCTTTTAGCCTTAGCAGGGGAGAAACCTTCCATATAATTATAGATTTTCTCTAAACCAGTTGACTGTTTTTTCTAAGCCTTCCCTCAGGCCCAGGTGAGACTGCCAGGCGAGCTCTCTTTTCGCTTTCTCAGTATTTAGAAATATTCTCCTTATCTCTCCTTTTCTTTCCGGAGCATAGATTGGCCGGGATTTGAAACCGGTTATCTGGGACAAAAGCTGGTACAAAAGATTGACCGAGCTTCCTTTACCTGTTCCTACGTTGTAGGCTAGATCATTGGGTGAGCTTGACTTCTTCTCATTAAGGCTCTCTATCTGCTTACTAGCGAGTAAGTTGATGTTTACTACCTCGTTAACATGTACGTAATCTCTTAACTGTTCACCATCTCCGAAAATTTTGGGTCTTTTTCCTCTTAGCATCTGTTGGGTGAAGATAGCAATAACCCCTGCTTCTCCATAAGGGTCTTGTCGGGGCCCATAGACATTTCCGTACCTTAGAGAAAGGTAATTGAGTCCATAAGTTTTTCTGTAATAGTGAAGATAATGTTCTATGGTATGCTTTGAAACTCCATAGGGGGAAAGAGGATTTTTTGGATAATACTCGTTTACTGGTAGATGGGCGGGTTCTCCGTAAACGGCCCCTCCTGATGAGATAAAGACGAAGTTATTTACCCGGTGTTTTACACAGTTCTCTAAAAGATTTAAGGTTCCCAGGATATTTACTTGGGCATCAAAAAGGGGCTTTTTTATAGAAACTCTCACATCTACCTGGGCCGCATGATGGTTAATGAGGTTGAACTTTTCCTTGGCAAAGATTTCATCCAAGCTTTCATCGGCAATATCGATTTGATAAAACTTTGCTTTTTCATTGAGATTCTCTTTCTTTCCACTGGATAGATCATCTACTACCACCACTTTCCAGCCTTGCTCGAGGTACCCGTCAACCACATGGGAGCCGATAAAACCAGCTCCCCCGGTTACCAATACCTTTTTCATACCAGATTTCCTTTTCGGTCCCTTTTCAATCTTTTCCTTGCTTCCTCAAAAAAAGGCTCGGCAAAAGAAGTAGGCCAGGTTCTCTCCTCAAAGGATCTTTTCTTCAAGGTGTCGAGGAAACCCTTAAAATCTGGGTAGTATGAGCCATAGATGTGATAACTGTCAGCAACGTGTACGTATTTACCCACTTTTATCTTTTTACCTGTTTTTTTACTAATTTTCTCGGCAACTGCTTTTTGTAGCTCGGTAAAGGCAAACATATTCATAAAAGCTGCTTTAAAAGCATCGTTACTTCTAAGATGGGCATTTAACTGTAGACTTCCGTAGAAGACCCTTAGCCACAACCTTTGCAGACAGGGTGGATCATCAAACTTGGGGTCCACCCAGCATTTCCAGGTAACCGCCTGAGCACGTCTGGAAAAAGCAGCTTCTGCTAACTTCTTCACTATAAAGTTTATCTGGTCTATAGGATTGGATTTTCCAGGTACAGTGTAATTGGACAGTCGTTCATGATAGGTATATTCCCATTTTCCTTCCTCTGGTTTAATCCAATCATCATGCACCCCGTAGATAACCTCCTGTCGATATATCTCTAAATCTTCCAGTCCGGCTGGGAAAGCTCGGTGCAAACGAGGTTCTTTAAAGGGATCCATCACCTCCATGATCATCGTACAGTCCCGGCTGGGAGGATCGTTTGGTTTATCGTATTCAGTTCTGATCTTTATTCCTTTTTCCCAGCACTCCACTACCGATTTTTCCCAGGCTTCGGGCAGGGTCTCGCCCTCTACCTTAATAACCGGACAATGGTTTAAATGGTGTGATCTACTCATGTTTTTTATGATCCCTCAGAGAAGCATTAGGATTTAGAAGATTTCTACGCGGATCGAGGGACTTTCCCCGCAGGAGCCTTATATCAGCCACCATAACGAGTCTTTGAGTTGAGGAAGAAGAAAGACGTGTTGTCTGAGGAGCAGAGCGACGAGTTTCACGTCTTTCCCGAGACGAGAAGACGAGCAGGAACAATCCAAAGCTGATATACAGCGACGAAGGGGAAGAGTCCCGAGATATTTCCTCACTCCTAGCCACTGATTTTCGCTCTTCTTTTATACCATAATGTATTTTGTTCATAAGCATAAGCGATTCTAAGCAACATTGGTTCGTCAAATGGCTTTGCCAGAATCTGAAGGCCAATGGGAAGTTCGTCTTGGTTAAAACCACAGAGGATGGAGATGCCTGGGATACCAGCGAGGTTAGCAGATATGGTAAAAATATCGGAGAGGTACATCTTAAGAGGATCGTCTATTTTTTCCCCTATCTTAAAGGCTACGGTTGGGGAAGTGGGAGTAATTAGGGCATCAAAGTTCTGAAAAACCTTATCAAAGTCGCGCTTAATAAGGGTACGCACTCTTTGAGCCTTTCCATAGTAGTCCTCATAATAGCCCTCACTCAAGACATAAGTTCCCAGCATTATCCTTCTTTTTACCTCATCGCCAAATCCTTCTTGACGGGTTCTTTTGTACATCCCTATAAGGTTGGTCTCATCCCCAGTTCTGTATCCATATCTCACTCCATCGTATCTGGCCAGGTTGGAGCTGGCCTCAGCCATGGCTATGAGATAATAGGTGGCTATAGCATACTCCGTGTGTGGGAGGGATACTTCTTCCATTCGAGCCCCCAGGTCTTGCATGACTTTGGTGGCCGCTAAAACTCTCTTTTTTACCTCTTCTTCCATGCCGGGAATGAAATACTCTCGAGGAAGACCTATCTTTATTCCGTGAAGATCAGGAATAAGGGATAGACGGTAGTCAGGAACAGGATAATCGAGAGAGGTAGAATCATACAAATCTCTGCCGGAGATTATCTGCAGAAGATCTGCACAATCAGTGACATCCTTGGTTATAGGGCCAATCTGATCTAAAGACGAGGCAAAAGCTACCAGCCCATAACGAGAAACCCGACCATAAGTGGGTTTCATCCCCACGACCCCACAGAAACCAGCCGGTTGACGAATAGACCCACCCGTATCTGAACCGAGAGCCAGAGGAACTTCACCACTGGCAACAGCTGCTGCCGATCCCCCACTTGAACCTCCCGGAACAGTCTCTAGATTCCAGGGATTATGGGTTATTCTAAAGGCAGAATTTTCTGTACTAGATCCCATAGCAAACTCATCCATGTTGGTCGTTCCTATGAGGATGACTCCTTCTTTTCTTAGCTTCTCTATCACAGTTGCAGAGTAAGGAGCATAGAATCCCTTAAGGATCCGAGAAGCACAGGTAGTTTCTCCTTTTTCTATACAGATAAGAGCCTTAATGGCAATGGGAATCCCGGTAAGAGGTTTTATTCGTTCTCCTTGAGAGATTCTCTTATCCCACTGTCTTGCCTGACCCATGGCGTTCTTCTCATCAACCTTGAGAAAAGCTCCTATCTTATTCTCCACCTGCCTGATACGCTGAAATATTGAGCTTACTACCCCTTCAATAGAGACCTCTTTGTCCTCAATTAACCTATGGAGCTCATGCGCAGAAAGCTCGTAAAGTTCCAATTGAACCTCCAATCTTCATTCATCCTATCAGCTTCTTAAGGGTTGTCAAATTCTTTGAAAAGATCAGGATTTGATTTTTTGACAGAATGAAGACAGGTATTATAATAAAATCGATGAGTGATTCTCAATCTAACAAATAAAAGGAGAAAGGAGGTGAAATTTAGGCTATAACGAGTATATTTTGCGAGGAGGTTAAAATATGAGAAGAATAGTGAGCACAATGCTGGTGAGCGGAGTCTTAATGATGGGGTTCTCCCTGGGGGTCATGGCTCAGAAAAAAGTGGTGGTTTGGCATTTTGGAGGCCTTCCAGCCGAGCACAAGTGGGTGGACGAGTGCATTGAGACCTTCAATGCTGATCATCCAGGGATAAAGGTGGAAAGAGTTGAAAAGAGCTGGCTGACCAAGACTGAGGAGCTAATATCTGCCTGGAAAATGAAGGCTATGCCAGATGTAATTTCCCGGGACACCGTCTCTATACCTGACATGGTGGAGATGGGGATGTTGGCACCCCTTAGTGATTTGTTCCCTCAAGATATTGCCGCTATGAAGGATCGTTGGATTCCCGAGTGTTGGGCCTTGGGGGTATATAAGGACAAAGTGTACGGGATAAATACCTATATGGATATGGCCCCGGGGTTTGCCTATCACCGGCCCATATTTGCGAAAGCTGGCCTCATGCTTCCCACTACCTGGAGTGAGCTCATCGAAACCGCCAAAAAGCTAACCACTAAGGAACACTATGGAATAGTCTTTCCTGCAACTCTGGAATTGAATGATGTCGAGATATTTGAAGGTATTGCCTACGCTAACGGAGGAAGATTTCTTAACCCCGAGGGGGACAAAATCATGATCAACGGAAAGGGCTGGGTTGATGCCTTGCAGCTTTATGTTGATCTTTTCCAAAAACACAAAGTAACCCCTCCGGGCCTACTGGAAATTGATTACATGAAGACGATGGAGATACTGTTCGAGGGCAGAGCCGCCATGGCGGCTGGCATGTCCTGGTTTCCTGTAGTTGGTCAAAATCTCGGTGTTGACCCCTACCTGTATAAATTGGCTGCTTTTCCTAAGAATCCAAATCCATCAGGTGCTTTTTCGCCAGTACCCTGGCTTATGGATGGAACTACTACCTATATGCTTATCTCCACCAGTAAGGTAAAAAAGGAGGCCTGGGAGTTTATGAAATGGGTAACTCGCCCTGAATCCATGAGGATGTGGGCGGGGGTCAGGATTCTGGGGCGCGTACCTACAACTCATGAGGGCTTTGAAACTCCTGAACTGGCTGAGACCTATCCTGATTTTGTTCCCCTCTATAAGAAGGGAGTCTTGTTGAAGGGTGCCCTGATCATGCCCTCTTTCCCTGGCTGGCTTGAGATGGTGAAAGTATTGGGACATGGAATACAAGAGGCATTGCTAGGGGTGAAAAGTCCCCAGCAGGCTTTAAACGATGCTCAGGCAGAATGTCAAGAGATCCTGGAAGAAGAGTAAAAGGTTGGTAGCTAGAGACTATCCTAAATTTCAGGGCCCGATAGACCCGTAAGTGCTTGTGGTCAAGGTAGTCTTAGATCCTCAGACAGCACTTGATAGACGGTGCTGTCTGAGGTGATAATTGAAGGAGAAAATAAACAAGGGGCTATGGCTCAAGTAAAAAAATCGCCTCAGAGGGTAGGAAGGAATTGGTCGGGGTATCTATATATACTGCCACCGGTGGCGATCATTGTAGTGCTTATATTAATTCCTATTATTTTTGCCGCAGAACTGAGTCTATTCAATGTTCATTTAATCAAACCTAGAGTTAAATTCGTGGGGCTGGCCAATTTTGTTAAACTATGGCGAGACCCTACCTTTCATCTCATATTTTTCAATTCCATGCGGTGGATAGGATTTGGAGTCCTAATAACCATTCTTATCGGTTTAGGATTGGGTCTCTTTTTAAACCTTGAGTTTAAGTTTAACTCCATGGTTAGGGGACTCATCTTCATTCCCTGGATTATGCCAGAGGTTTGTGCAGCCTTTGCCTGGCGGTGGATGTTGAATAGCGAGATGGGAGTAGTGAATGAAGTTCTCTCCAGACTCTACGTAATCCCTAGGTACATTGCTTGGTTAGCTCAACCCAATCTGGTTCTTTACGTCTGTCTTTTTGTAGCAGTGTGGCGCATCTATCCTTTTATATCCCTGATGATTCTAGCTACCCTCCATACCATCCCCAAGGAGTTGTACGAAGCCGGACAAATTGACGGAACCAACACCTGGCAGAAATTCATATATTTAACCTTACCCCAGCTAAGATATGCTTTAGTCATTGGGGGCCTGCTAACCATAATTTGGTTGATGAATAGCTTTACCACTGTATTTATAATGACTGAGGGAGGACCTCTTCACTACAGTGAAATTCTGCCGGTGCTCATATATAAAACAGCTTTTCAATATTATCGTTTGAGTAGAGCGGCCGCAATTTCTCTCATAAATTTCGTTATACTTCTGGTTTTCAGCCTTGTCTATTTGCAAGTTTTTAGGAAGCAGTGGAGGAGAGTCTAAGGATGGTATCTGTAGGTAGGCAAAGGAATCTCAGGGTTACCAAGAAATTGCTGATAACACTCGCTGCAGCCTTCATCCTCATTGTCACCCTCGGTCCTTATTTGTGGTTGTTCATCACCTCCTTTAAGGACTACAGCGAGGTGTTTAAGATTCCTCCTACTCTTATTCCTAAGAATCCGACTCTAGCAGGATATAAAGGAGTTTTTACTGGGGAGCAGTTGGGTCGACACGATCCCTGGCCTCTTTTCTTCATGAATAGTTTGATGGTGG
>JBHIEA010000060.1:0-9165 GCA_046760365.1 bacterium | reverse complement strand
CCCCCTCGAGTATCTTGATAAGGAAAGGAGTTGTGGGTAAAGAATCTATTTGCATCTAATTTTCGCAACTTCGCACGCCTGGATTTAGAGTTTTCTCCCCGATTAAATCTTTTCTGGGGAGACAATGGCGAGGGTAAGACCAATCTTTTGGAGTCTCTTTACTTTCTGGGACACGGTAAGTCTTTTCGCACCAAAAGCGACGAGGAGCTAATCAAGTGGGGTGAGTCCGGCCTTTATCTAAAGGGAGAAGGAGTCAAGTCTGAGAGATTTTTTACTTATGAGATTGTGCTTGACCGGAAGATTTCTAAGCTCAGGAAAATAGACTCTCACCGGGTGGGTTTAAGAAATCCTACTAAATGGCTCTGGATGGTAACCTTCTCCCCCGAAGATATCTGGTTAGTTAAGGGTTCCCCTCAACAGAGACGAGATTTTCTGGACGCCAAACTCCCCCTGGTTAATTTTCGCTACTCCTACCTAAGATCTTCATACCTGAAAGTTTTATCTCAGAGAAATCATCTTTTTTCTCTGAATAAGACCTCAAAAACCATCAACCAACAGCTAGATATTTGGGATGGGCAGTTAGTTAAGTTAGGCTCTAAGATAGTCAAGCTGAGGCTAGAATTACTGGAAAAGCTAGAATTCTTTTTTAGAGAGAATTATCCGAGGGTGATGGGGCAAAATTCAAAGACAGGTTTGATTTATCGATCCTCTTTTCTAAAGGATCCTACCCCAGGAGTAAGCGAGGAAGAGATAACCAGGATTTTCCAGAAAGAGTTAAAACTAAGAAGAAAAAAGGAGTTGGAACTAGAGACAACTCTCATTGGACCTCATCGGGACGATTTTCTTATTCTTGCTGATGGGGTTGACCTACGTGTTTTTGGCTCTCAAGGAGAACAGAGAATAGCAACTCTCTCTTTAAAATTGGCCGAACTGGGTCTGGTGAGCTTAAGAGAAGGTGAGCGTCCCGTTACTCTCCTGGACGATGTTGCCTCCGAGCTCGATCCCAAGAGGCAGAAACTGCTATTAGACCTGGTTAGACAGCAAAGTCAGGTATTTATTACCACCACCAATCTTTCTTGGTTTGAGCCATCTTTTACCGAAGACGGATGGCTTTATCAAGTGAAGAATAACATGGTAAAAAGAAACTAATGAGGCGAAATGGTTTTCCTTCCCCGGTGGGTGAGATATTGGAGAGGGTCTTTAATAAGTTGAATATCGATAAGAAGCTAAAAGAAATGAAGGCATTAAAGCTATGGGAGGAGGTAACCGGGGAGAAAATAAGCCGACATACCCTTCCGCTCTTTGTAAGAAAAGGAAATCTCTTTGTGAGAGTGGATAGTTCAGGATGGCTGACTCAACTCACCTACCTCAAGCACGAGATAATATCTAGGTTAAATCAGAGACTGGGAGAATCATCGATCAAAAATATATATTTTCGATTGGGCGAGATTAAGAAAGAGAAAAAAGGAAAAATTGAAAAAGAAAGACCCTCCGAGCCTTAATTAAGGCCGTAAAATTGACTGGGCTTAATTTTTGTGATAGAATACAAAGGAGCGGAGGTTGAATTACAAAAAGCTGCGCCAGGCGATGGTAAAAGATCAGCTCATCGTCCGTGGGATTAGCGACGAGAGAGTACTGGCAGCTTTTTATAAGGTAGAAAGAGAGAAATTTGTCCCTTTTGAGCTACGCAAAGACGCCTACGGAGATTTTCCCTTATCCATTGGCGAAGGACAGACGATCTCTCAACCCTATATGGTTGCCCTGATGACTCAGAGCCTGGAGTTGAAGGGGGGCGAGAGAGTTCTTGAAATCGGTACCGGTTCCGGATACCAAACGGCGATTCTGGCAGAGCTGAGCGAAGAGGTTTATAGTGTGGAGAGAATAAAAAGTCTGGCTCAAAAGGCAGACTCATTGTTAAAAAAGTTGGGGTATTCTCAGGTTAAGATCTTTGTCAGTGATGGAACGAGAGGATGGAAGGAGTCCTCTCCCTATGACCGCATTCTGGTAACCGCCGGCGCTAAACAAGTCCCCCAGCCTTTGGTAAATCAACTTAAGGACGAGGGGATAATGGTTATCCCGGTGGGGAGTATCTACTCTCAAGAACTAAAGGTAGTCAGAAAAAAGAAGGGGCAGGTGAGAAGTACCACGGTGGAGAGATGCGTTTTTGTTCCTCTGATAGGAAAGTACGGCTGGAGTGAGGACGCTGCCAATGAGTAGTTTATTGGCAAGACCTGAGACCTTGGCCTTCTTTTTAAGCATGCTTCCTATCTCAGAGCTGAGAGGAGGACTTCCTTTTGCTTTATCCCAGGGACTTTCTCCTCTAAAGGCTTATTTGATAAGCGTAGCTGGCAACATATTACCAGTGTTCCCTCTCCTATTGCTGCTCAGAAGGCTATTTATCGCGCTCGGGCGATATAAAACCCCCGAAAAAGTTCTCAACTGGACCATCCAGCGAGCTCAAAAGAGACAGGATTTAGTAAGACGCTATGGATGGGGAGGTCTTATTCTACTGGTAGCCATTCCCCTGCCCGTTACCGGAGCCTGGACCGGAGTTCTGGTAAGCTCTCTTTTGTCCCTGGAGATCAAATATTCTTTTGTCGGTATCTGCATCGGAGTTTGCCTGGCTGGTGGCATAGTTCTATTGGCGAGTCTGGGGTTAATAAGGGGAATTAGAATTTTCTGGTAAGAAGTGTCGGGATGTAGCGCAGTCTGGTAAGCGCGCCTGCTTCGGGAGTAGGAGGTCGTGGGTTCAAATCCCACCATCCCGACCAGAGCAGGATTATAAGGATTCAAGTGATAGAGAATTAGAGAGAGATAAAACTAATGTAAAAGAAGGGTGGGATTTGAAGCCGAGCCGAGCGCATCCGGGGGATGAAAAATGAGCGCAGCGAATGTCAGCGAGGCCGGCAGGCTTCGGGGGAGGAGCGGACCGCAAGGTGCCGTAAGGCAGCGACGGAGGAGAAGAAATCCCACCATCCCGACCAGTCACTTCACAAAATATGCCAATTTGAGAGCATGAACAAGGTAGTTCGGTCTTTTTTGAATTACTCTATCTCATTGAGAAGAAAAAAATTGTTGCTGATTTCGGGGGTTTTCTTGTCATGATATCTTCATCGAAGAATTACAGGGTAGAGCCGCTGTGCGTGCCGATAATTGAAAAAAGTAGGAGCATCCCAAGACAAAGAGTTTCAGATCCTTGGGATAGATTAATTGCTGCTACCTCGATGCATTTGTGCTTTCCTTTAATAACTCGGGATGAATCCCTCAAAGAGATTGGATTAGAGGTTATATGGTGATAGGTATGGCACAAGGCACAGCATAAAAGATGCGTACTTTGTCGCATTTACCTCAAATCTTTGCTTAGCGAGAATTCCTTATTGGAGTAGGAAGGTAAGATCAAATGTTAAAGGAAGTGTATAAAAAAAGCATCTTTGCGCACATGAAGCGATTGATCATTAGCGGAATTTTTTTGATTATTTTTATGTCAATGGCTGCTCTTCCAGGGTTTTCCATATCTCCCGCACCCAGGTATCACAGAGTAAGAAAGGGAGATTATCTTATTGATCTGGGGGAGAAATATGGAGTAGCTTGGGAAAGAATTAAAAAGGTAAATACTCTGCGTAGTGATAAAATATATCCGGGGCAGAAGCTTCTCATTCCATGGAAGGGCGTATGGCATACGGTCAGAGAAGGTGAATATCTAAAGCTCATTGCCAAAGCCTACGGTAAGGCTTACAGAATTAGTGAAAAAGTGATTATGAAAGAAATTGCACAGGCTAATAGAATAACTAACTTAGATAAAATCATAGCCGGCCGAAAGTTGTTTATCCCCAGAGCAAAAAAAACCCTGGAGATTCAGATTCCGGGAAGGAAACTTCCTCAACCTCGGAAGGGAACTTACCATACTATTAGAAAGGGCGAAACTCTCTATCGCATTGCCCTAAACTACGGAAAGGAACAGGGTCTTACAGAAAAAGAGATGGAAAAGAAAATCATAAAGGCTAATAACATATCTGATTCTACCAAACTTAGAGTAGGCGATAAATTATTTGTCCCGGGGGCAAAGGAAAGTCTGGAGATAAAAATTCCGGCCGAAGTCTTGACCAGCGATGTTACTGCATCATCGCCCCCACCGATTTCGATGGGGAAGCCAAAGAAAATCCCTGAGTATCGTCTCTCGGAAAAGAAAACTTTGAGCCGGCCAGAACCGCTAAAAACATCAGAGAAAGAACCAATTTTTTCCTGGCCAGTGGAGGGAGAGGTGATCGGTTATTTTGGGGATAAAGGAAATAAGGGAATAGATATCGCTGCTCCAGAAGGAACTACCATTGTTGCCCCTGCTGATGGAGTAGTTGAGCTTGCCGGATATGATAAAGACCTGGGAAACCTTTTGATGATTAAACATAAAAAAGAAGGGCTGATCACGGTATATACGTATCTATCCTCTTCGCTGGTGGGCAGCGGCCACAAGGTAAAGAAAGGAGACCCCATCGCTACAGTAGGAATCACGGGGACTGCGAAGGTTCCCTGCCTCCACTTTGAAGTTCGCAAAATAGGAACCGTAAAGCCGGTAAATCCTCTAGATTATCTTCCCTGAGGTGAGTTAACGGCTTTGAGAGAGCCTCTTACTGACTTGGGAGGCTCACTTTTATTTTTTAATCACCATAACCTTTGATGGTTCTAGAGCAACCACGTGCTTTATGGCTACAAGACGCTTTGAGGATCATTTCTACCAAAAAGGGGGCTCAGGTGGTACAACAAGAGGTCGAGATAACTAACAAAATAGGTCTACACGTTAGACCGGCTTCCTTGTTAGTGGAGACTGCTAGTAAGTTCAAATCTGAGGTCTGGATCGAAAAAGATGGTCAGGAAGCTAATGGAAAGAGTACTATGAGTCTTTTATTACTCTCCGTCCCCAAGGGCAGCAAGATCATCGTCAAAGCAGAAGGACCAGATGCTGCCGAGGCTGTTCAGGCTCTGGTGAAGATAGTTAAAAACAAATTTGGCGAAGAGTAACCGACCAAAGGTGAAGGATGCTTAGTGCAAAATGGGTAAGAGATAATCTAGATGAGGTGAAAGAGGGCTTAAAAAAAAGAGGAATGCAGGCTGACCTCGATAGATTTCTCTCTCTCGACACCCAGAGGAGACGCTTCACTCAAAAGTTCGATGAATTGAAGCGCCAACAAAATGTGTATTCCAAAAAAATAGGAAAATTAAGGCAAGAAAAAAGGGATCCCCAAGAGATAATCCAGAAGATGAAAAAGGTCTCAAGGGACATAGCCCAGTTCGAAGAAAAAAAAAGAAAGTATGATCAGGAGACCAGAGATTTCCTTCTCAATCTTCCCAATCGGCTACATCCAGATGTTCCTGGAGGCTCTGAAAATGTGGAAGTAAGAAGGTGGGGGAGGCTCCCTAGATTTGATTTTTCTCCCCAAGATCACCAGAAATTGGGTGAGAGCCTGGGAGTGCTTGATTTCAAAAGAGCCGCCAAAATGACCGGAAGCGGATTTGTTCTCTATAAGGGATTGGGCGCTCGTCTTGAAAGAGCTCTTATCAATTTTATGTTGGATCTTCACATCAGCCGGGGGTATGAGGAGATTCTACCTCCCTTTATGACCAACTCTGCTGCCACCACAGGGACAGGGCAGCTCCCCAAGTTTCGTAGTGAGCTTTATCGATGTGAGAAGGAAGATTATTACCTGGTTCCTACAGCTGAGGTCCCGGTAACTAACCTCTATCGGGAGGAGATTCTGGAGGAAGAAGATCTTCCCCTGTCATATGTCGCCTACACTCCTTGCTTTAGGAGAGAGGCAGGCACTTATGGCAAGAAGATCCAGGGAATAATCAGGCAGCATCAGTTTAACAAGGTGGAACTGGTAAAATTCACCACTCCCGAGACTTCTTACGAGGAACTGGAGAAATTAACCTCGGAAGCCGAGGAGGTATTAAAAAGACTTGAGCTTCCTTATCGGGTAGTGAAATTATGTGGCGAGGAGCTCGGGTTTGCCGCTGCTTTTGGTTACGATATTGAGGTATGGCTTCCCAGTCGGGAAAGATTCCTGGAGATATCTACCTGCTCCAATTTCGAAGATTACCAGGCCCGAAGAGCCTCCATAAAGTTCAGAGCCGAAGCGAATAAATCCACCCATTACGTGCACACTCTGAATGGATCGGGCCTGGCTATAGGTAGAACGGTAGTGGCCATTTTGGAGAATTTTCAAAATGGAGATGGCCGGGTTCTCATCCCTGAGGCCTTGCGTCCCTACATGCAGGGAGAAAAGTGGATCGAGAAGCTATAAGGAGGGGTGTCCGAATTGGCAAGGAGCCGGTCTTGAAAACCGGTGAAAGGCAGCGATGCCCGTCTGGGTTCGAGTCCCAGCCCCTCCGCCACTTTTTAATATCCGCTGGGATTCGAAGTCGAGTTGAGCGCATCCACTAGTTTCTGAAAATACAAATCAAACTCAGACATGATCTGAGTAATCATAAACGAAGAGGAGTAAGATGTGTGAATATTGCACCGAACACGGGGAGGGAAAGAAGTGGTATCTGCAAATGAAGAACTATTCGGATGAATTGCTCCATCAGGAGCTTTCATCCACGCAAAAGGAAATGGCCAAAGCCTCCTCGCGCATCGAGACGAGACTCCGCTTTTTTAGGAACCGGGTGATACCGGCGATTACCGGTGTACCAGGTCCAGAGGAGCAATCACAGGATGCATGGAGATCAAAAGCTCAACTTAGCGAAGAGGAGATAGCAAAACACAGAAAGGTTAGCTTCGGTCAGGTACTGCCGATCAAGGATGTCGAACAAGTAATAGACATAGCGGACTCTATCACCAGGTTCCCTTGCGGGTGCCGATTCATTACCACAGGGAAGACAGATAAACGATACTGCTTCGGCTTAGGAGTAGATAAACAGGGCATTCTAGGCAAGTTCCCTGATGCTGCTTCGTCCCTGGAGGTGCTTAGCAAGAAAGAGGCGAAAAAGATATTCCGTGAATACGACGAGGAAGGACTGATACATACTGTTTGGACAGATATAGCTCCTTATGTTGATACCTTATGTAACTGTGATCACGATTGCCTCCACTACAGACGATATATCGAGAATGAAGGGGTCCCTAGTTTCTTCCGAGCAGAATACATTTGCCAAACGGACTGGAACCTCTGCAGGGGTTGTAAGTCCTGTATGAGTCAATGTCAGTTTGGCGCCAAGTTCTACTCGTCTGCACTTTCTAAAGTCTACATTGATCCGGCTAGGTGCTTCGGATGCGGTGTGTGTCGAGCAGCATGTCCAAACGATGCCATTGCACTTGTTCCAAGAGGCGAAGTCTCAGAGGCAGCGAATATTTGGTTAAAGAAGGCACCGAAGTGAAGTTTTCAGGTGAAAGCTTAGTTGCCGCGCAGGCTACTATCATCAGAAAAGGGCTTGCTACCACCTACTATAATATATTAACAAACTGGGTTGATTACTTTTCCTCTGGACTTTGCAAATGGGCGAATCATTATATGAAACTGCGGTTATTAACGGAAGGGCTTTTAATTCTGAGGCATAAGAATGGAGAACCTTAAGGAAAAAATAAAAGAATTTGCACTTTTTAAAGCTGCGGATCTCGTTGGAATAGCCTCTGTTGGTAGGTTCGGTGGAGCTCCAGATGGTCATAAACCAGAGAACGTCCTACCTGATGCAAAAACTGTTATTACTTGCGCTAAAAGGTTCCCCAATAGTGTAGTTATGGAGGGACCGGCGACCTCTTATCATCATATGATGACTATTCTCGATAATCAGCTTGACCTCATTGCCTATGAAATGGCTATTTACATTGAACGGCAAGGAGGAGTAGCCATTCCTGTGCCATCTGATGAACCTTATTGCGACTGGGATCCAGGTAAAGTACATGGTCGAGGTGACCTATCCCACAAGCATGCGGCACAGGCTGCCGGATTGGGTAGATTGGGCAAGAACTCATTGCTCATCACCTCTGAGTTTGGAAACAGAGTTCAACTGGTTTCGGTGGTAACGAATCTAAATTTGGAACCCGATCCATTAGTTGAGAACGAACTATGTCCTTCAAAGTGCATAATTTGCATTAAATCTTGCCCTGTGAGAGCAATTACAAATGAGCAGCAAGTAAACCAAAGAGTATGCCGCTCATATATGTTTCTGAAGTTACCAAAAGGGCAAATTATCGAGAGTTGCCGAGAGTGCAGGAAGGTCTGCTCGATAGGCGTGAAATAATCTTTTAGAGGAGAAATGATAGAGAAGATGGGAGTACACCCCATATTTAAAATTATCTAACACTTCTTTCTTCAACATAGATCTCAGAGATACTGTTTCCTAGTCTTACTCCGTATATCTGCAATTGGGGAATCCAGATTTTCATACCATTGTCAGCCAATAGAGCTTTTTGAGTTTCGTACAAGACAAGAATTTGAGCCCGTACGAATCTTTTCTTTGGGCATATAACTCTATAAATGCTAAGTGGCCACACCATAAGGTTACCTCCCTTTATCCCCCAAGCTTTTTGTGACAGTTTTCCTGTTGACGTTTAAGCCTTTTATTTGCTCATAGGTCATTCCTAACAAGCGCAGTTGGGTTGCCTTTTGGGATAATTTTTGATATAAATAGGGATGGTAGACAGGAAGTATTTTGATACGTGCAGTTATCTCGGGGTATAGGAATCTCAATAAAATTTTGGAAAATGTAAAAAAGTTTTTTTCTTAACTTAGAAGCTTGGAGATTTGTACGCCTGCCGGACCGAAGGTGCTGAAAGCAGGACATTTTCTGGAGGAGCCTTATATACGCCACCTGGCTTCGAGTTGAGGAAAAAGAAAAATACACTGTTTGAGGAGCGGACCGCAAGGTGCCGTAAGGCAGCGACGAGTTTGTATTTTTCCCGGACCGCAAGGTGCCGTAAGGCAATGAGAAGCCGAGTAGAAATTACCTAAAAGCGGATATACAGCGACGGAAGAAAATTGTCCTGAGGCTTATCTTGGCAGCGGTTTGAATTGGTCGCAACCGCGTCCTCGCAAATAATCGGAGAGGTGACTGAGTGGTTGAAAGTGCACGATTGGAAATCGTGTGGGGGGTTAAAGCCTCCTCGAGGGTTCGAATCCCTCCCTCTCCGCCAGCCTAAAAACATAATCGTCTCTCTATAACAAAGAA
>JBHIEA010000059.1:0-9276 GCA_046760365.1 bacterium | reverse complement strand
ATGAAGGGAGGAATCTAAATATTACCCACTACCACCAAATTTTGAACATTTACAATGCGGAGGGAGTCTTGACAAAAAAATTAACTATATTATAATATAAACGATTAGTGTAACGTTTATCTAAAACAGGATATAAAGAAAAGTGGTAACCATTAAAGATGTAGCTAAATTAGCCGGGGTTTCTACAACTACTGTTTCGTATGTAGTTAACAAAACCCGATTTGTAAGTGAGAAAACCCGGGCAAAGGTACTTGAGGTAATAAACGAGCTTGATTACCATCCAAATATAGTTGCCAGAAGCTTAAGAAGTAGAAAAACAGGAACGGTTGGTTTAATTATCTGCGATCTTGTGAATCCCTTTTTCGCAGAAGTACTGCAGGGGATTGAAGCATATTTAGGTAAAAAGCGGTATTCTCTTATTGTTACTAATACTGATTACAACATTGATAAAGAAAAAAAATCAGCTGAGATGCTTTATAGTAAAAAAACAGACGGGGTAATTATTGTTCCTGGGGGAGATAACAATGAGCATGTAAAGTTCCTCATAGAACAAAACACTCCAGTTGTTTTACTTGATAAAAGAGTACAAGGCATAAATACGGATGTTGTTTTAGTAAATAACATAGAAGGTAGCAAACAACTTGTTGAACATTTAATAAATTTAGGGCACGAAAGAATCGGAATTATAATGGGTCCCCTTAACTCTACTACTGGTAAAGAAAGGTTGGAAGGTTATTTAAAAGCACTAAGGGAGCATTCTATGCCAGAAGATAAGAATTTGATTAAAATTGGCGATTTTAAAAAACAAAGTGGCTATCTCCTGACTTTGGAATTTCTTTCTCTTGCTTCACC
This sequence comes from bacterium, assembly GCA_046760365.1. Classification (GTDB taxonomy): domain Bacteria; phylum Aerophobota; class Aerophobia; order Aerophobales; family AE-B3A; genus AE-B3B. The sequence continues at coordinate 8,424 of JBHIEA010000059.1, read as the reverse complement.
CCCAACAGTCATCTTTGCCTGTAATAACCTTATGGCACTCGGAGCTATGGATGCTCTAAGAGAAAAGAAAATCCGAATTCCAGAGGAGATAGGATTAGTAATCTTTGATGACCTGCCTTGGCTTAACCATGCTAATCCTCCTTTAACTGTCGTGGCTCAGCCCTCTTTTAGGTTAGGCGAGATAGCAGGGGAGCTTCTATTTGAACAAATGAGAAAAAAAAGAAAAAGGCCAAAAGAGGTCGTGCTAGATGTTCAATTAAAAATACGGCAATCTGCTGGGGAAGGGCTAAGAACTTTTAAATCTCACGCATAAGTATTTAAGGTTAAGAAGTAGCTTCTGTTGAAGAGGAAAGGTGCTCAAGTGTCCTTCGATGGATGTTAATTTGAGCGAAAAAGGACAAGGCTAAAAATAAAGGGCCGAAAAGGAGGTGAAAAAGTAAGCAGGCCAGCATAGCTTGAAAATTAAAGGAGAGAAAAGATGCAATTAAGAACAAAGGCGGGATGCATAGGGTTGGCTTTGTGTGTGGGAACAAGTCTGCTTTTTGCCTCGACTGTAGCTTTAGCCCAGACTCGGATCAGAGTCCTGATGTTGACCTCCCCAGCGATGCTTGCACTCCGAGATATGATACCTGAGTTTGAGGAGAAGTATCCTAAGATAAAGGTCACATGGGAAGATACCGCATATGCAGATATTCATACCAAAGAAATGGATGATTTCGTCGCTCATACTGGACGATACGATGTTATCCAAATGGATAACCCTTGGCTTCCAGAATTTGCTGGAGGAGGATTCATTGAAAATTTGGAACCGTGGGTTAAAAAAGCAGGGTTAAGTCTGCGGAAAGATTACATTCGAAAATGGCCTCCTGGAGTAGAGGTGAATCCAACCATTTATCTTGAAGACCAGGCTGTGCCCGTATTGAACTTCTATGGTAATTGGAAGGGTAACTTATATGCGGTCCCTAACATGCCAGGTGTACAACTACTTTACTATAGAAAAGACCTATTTGAGGACGAAGCAGAGAAGGCAAAATTCGCCTCAGAGTATGGCTACGAGCTCGGGGTTCCAAAAACATGGAAACAACTCTTGGATGTGGCTAAGTTTTTCACGAGGCCACCAAAGCTATACGGACTCACCTGGTCAGCGGGAAAAGGTAATATGGCTGTACAAAACTATTATAATGTAGGTTGGTCTTGGGGTGCAGATTGTCTTGCATTTGGCCAGGGTTTTCCTGATCCTGTTGATCCCATTCACAATATGCCCATCGTTAACAGTCCCATTGGAGTTAAAGCGCTTGAATTCTTTGTCTCTCTGAAACCATTCATGCCTCCCGGTGTCGCTGCCTATGAGTGGGCCGAAATTACTTCAGACTTTATCGAGGGAAAAGCAGCGATGATGTTTCAGTGGTCTGACTTTGTCAGAGACGTTGAGGACCCTGTTAAGTCAAAGGTGGCAGGTAAAACAGGATATGCCTTACTACCTGGTAACCCTGATGCTCCGGTAAATAATGTGCCGGGAATAATCCCTGGTGAGGGTTATGCCTCTCTTGGTGGATGGGCTCTCGTGATGAATAAAGATTCCAAAAATAAAGAGGCTGCCTGGGAATTTATGGGTTGGGCTTCTTGTTTAACTATGACCTATGATGAGATGAAGGACTACCTTGAAGTTGGTGGAACCAATACCGGAAGAAAGGGTGGATACTTCATTCCCGAGACTACCGGATATAAGGTGGGTAGGTACCCCATTGAATTGGAGATGTATCGAGAGCATATCCGACGCAGACCAGCAATTGCTGAAGAAGTCGAGTATGAACTTATTGTAGGAACAGAAGTTCAAAAGGCGTTTATAGGAGATAAAACTCCGAAAGAGGCTTTAGACGATGCAGCTAAAGCAATGTATGAGCTTATGGTGAGGGGAGGATATGTTCCTGAAGGTCAACCTCTGGTGTGGCCTACCAAATACGTCAATTCAGATGGGACAAAAGCTGGGGGCTAAAAAGTAAAATCGGGGGAGAAAAAGAAGGGAAATTAGTTGTAGACCTCACCCATAGGAGCTACTAGCTTCTGTGGGTGAGGTTTTATATCAGAAAGGTATTCCCTGGAAATGAAAGGAAAAAAGGGTATTCGCATACATAAGCTAATTCCTTACTTTATGATTTCGCCAGCAATTATGGTTTTAGTTTTTGTGGTGATATACCCTATGGCATTTTCTTTTTGGGTAAGTTTACATAAGTGGTATTTAGGAAAGCCCCTTCTTTTTCCTTTTGTTGGCTTGAGAAACTACTACACAGTTATTTTCAAAGATTCTATATTTAGAATATCACTGGTAAACACCTTAATATTATTGGTTATATGTATTCCCGTAGAATTTACTTTAGGAATAACACTGGCTATACTCCTGAATCGGGATGATATTAAAGGGAAAAAGATCTTCAGATCCTGTTTAATTATGCCGGTAGTAATAATGCCTATTGTTGCTGGAGTTTTGTGGAAATTTAAATTTCATCCATCCTATGGTATAATAAACTACTTATTAGGCTTGGTTGGAATAAAGAAGATTGAATGGCTTGCTGATCCGCGCTTTGCTCTTCTGTCGATAATGATAGTAGATATATGGCAATGGACTCCTTTTATGTTCCTGGTGCTCTATGCTGGTGTTCTTTCCCTCTCCAAAGAACCACTTGAGGCGGGAAAAGTAGACGGAGCATCAGCTTGGCAACTGTTTAGATATCTTGTCATACCTTTATTAACGCCAATAATTGTAGTTGCTTTGCTTATTAGAACAATGGATATAATTAAGCTATTTGATATTGTTTATGTATTAACCCGGGGTGGTCCCGGCGATGCTACAGAGGTTCTGACGCTATATAACTTTAGGGTTGGCTTAAACTATTTTTATATGGGAAGAGCAGCTGCGATTTCCTGGATAATAGCAGTTATTGTCATTTTTCTGGCTCAACTTTATCTTCGAATCTCAGGGGCAGAATTCTATAAGAAAGGTGCTTAAGTGCAGGATATGAGATCCATTAATAGGACGATAGCTTACGTCGTTTTAGTTGCAGCCTCCATAATAGCCATATTTCCCATTTATTGGTTGCTCTCATCTGCTCTTAAACCGGCTAAGGATATTTGGACCATACCTCCTTCTTTTCTTTTTCGGCCAGATTTCTCCCATATTCTTTTGATTATTAAGGAAAGAGGCTTTCTCAAATATCTTTGTAATAGTTTGATGGTTTCTTTCGGAAGCACCGGTATTTCCCTTTTCTTGGGGTCTCTTGCCGCATACGCCCTGACTAGATATCCCATAAAGGGAGGAAAACACATAGCCTTTTGGATGATAAGTTTGCGTATGATGCCACCCATTGTAGTTATTGTCCCTCTTTATATCTTTTTTAGCCGACCCCAACTTAGGTTAATTGATACTCACCTGGGATTAATTCTTGCCCATATTACCTTAAATTTGCCATTTGCTGTCTGGATGCTGATGGGATTCTTTAAGGAAATTCCCCGAGAATTAGATGAAGCCGCTTCAATAGATGGCTGTACTACTATGGGAATCCTTTTCAGGATATTACTGCCTTTAGTTAGTGGGGGATTAGCTGCCACAGGGGTATTTTGCATATTGTGGTCCTGGAATGACTTTATATTCGCTTTTTCATTGACTAGCACCGAAGCAGCAACACTACCGGTACCCATCTCTGGTTTTTTAGGAGATTATGTTTGGGAGTGGTCTGCTTTTTATGCTGGTGGTAGTATCGCAGCAGTCCCAATTATGTTGCTAGCTCTGTTTACCCAAAAGTGGTTAGTTAGAGGGATGACCTTTGGAGCCTTAAGGGGTTAAATATGCATCCGGTAGGGAAAGAAAATAATAAGATAAGTTCGAGAGAAAGTACATATATCTGGCAATGCTCTGGTCTGGATTTTCCATCCCGTAATAACACATTTTCAACATGTTTTATGGGCAACATATGCCCTATCGCAAATATTATTTGGGTTGGATGAGCCTCCTTATAAGATATGAGGAAATGATTGGTAGGCAAAACAAACACTTTAAAGAACGCTTTACAGAAGGAAAGAGACTTACCGAATCTAAAGCAACGATCGGGCAAAGACGTAACCTATAGGATTGGAATGTGATGGATGTTATTTGTATAGAGAAGATGACGGCGGACGTGGTTGTTAGAGTTTAATGTAATCCTGAAATGCAAAGACTAATACTATTGTAAGTGAGAACACGAAATTTTATTAAGGAGGTAGTTATCTAATGAAGCGATCAGAGATAAACAAAATTATAGGAGAAGCGATGTCATTTCTCAGTGGGAGAAAATTTGTTCTGCCCCCTTTTGCCTATTGGGGTCCAGAAGATTGGAAGAAAAAAGGACAGGAATATGATGAGATCAGAGATAACGTGTTAGGATGGGACATTACGGATTATGGAAGCAGAAATTTCTACAAGATTGGTCTTTTATTATTTACTCTACGTAATGGAAACTTCAATTTAAAGAAGTATACCAAACCTTATGCCGAAAAAATTTTAATTGTAGAAGAAGAACAAGTTACTCCTTTTCATTTTCACTGGAGTAAGATGGAAGATATCATCAATAGAGGAGGAGGAAATCTTTTAGTGCAAATTTACAATAGCACCGATGAAGAAAAATTGGCTAAAACTCCAGTTAAAATTTCTCAGGATGGGAGAAACTATACAGCTCCAGGAGGCAGTGTTATTCGTCTTTCCCCGGGTGAGAGTATTACACTTTCTCCAAAAGTTTACCATAAATTCTGGGGAGAAAAAGGTGCTGGTAAGATTCTTCTTAGTGAGGTATCTAAAGTAAATGATGACCGCGTAGATAACTGCTTTCTTGAAAAGAATGTAGGACGATTTCCACCTATAGAGGAAGATGAGTCACCATTGTATCTTTTAGCAAATGAGTATCCCAGAGTAGAGAATAGTTAAAATTTCTATAAAAGAGTTTCCATTACAAACTTGACCAAGTTTTAGGAAGAGAGAGATATATGGATGTTATTTGTCTCGGACAGATCACCGCAGATGTTGTGGTAAATTGGACAAGAGAAATCCCAGATAGGGGAAAATCAAAATTTGTAAAGAGAATCCAGCTTAACAATGGTGGATGCGCCTGTAATACTGCAATTGATCTTGCAAAAATTGGAATTAATGTAGGAATAATAGGAAAAGTAGGGGATGACGGATTTGGTGATTTTCTTATATCCTTGATGAAAAGTGAAGGAGTAAAAACTGAAGGTGTAAAAAGATCTCCAGAGGTAAATACTTCCTCTACTGTGGTATTAGTCGATCCAGATGGAGAAAGATCATTTTTGCATTACTCAGGAGCAAATGCTAAATTAAGGATTGAGGATATTGATTTTGAGATAATAAAAAGAGCTAAAATTCTTCACTTAGCGCCAATAGGTCTGCTACCCAGTTTAGACGGAAAACCAGCTGCTGAAATACTTAGAAAAGGCAAGAAAATAGGATTATTGACTTCATTAGATATAGCATGGGATGCTAAGGGAAAATGGTTAAGTTTAGTTAAGCCTTCTCTTAAATATGTAGATATTTTTCTTCCCAATTTTGAAGAAGCTGAAATGATCTCTGGAAAAGAAACTTCGAAAGATATTGCCAACTTTTTCCTTGGGTACGGTATAAAAATTGTAGGACTAAAAATGGGCGAGAAAGGCTGCTATTTAAAAACGAAAGAGACAGAATTAAAAATTCCAGCCTTTCCGGCAAAGGCAGCAGATACTACAGGAGCAGGTGATGGCTTTGTAGCAGGTTTCTTAACAGGCATTGTTAAAGGATGGGATCTTAAAAAGAATGGTATTTTTGCTAATGCAGTAGGAGCTTGCATAGTAGGTAAAATCGGTGCATCTACAGGGGTAAAAAATTTCCAAGAGACTATAGAGTTCATATCTAATCAAGAAAGTCTCTAACCAAACTTAAGGTTATTGACAATAAATCATAGATTATTTTTAGGAAGGTAGTAAAAATTAAATGTCTTGGTTGAGTTTAGAAGGAAAAATTGTTGTTGTAATAGATAGTGCCTCAGGAATTAGTAGAGAAATAGCTATTGTATTTGCTGAAAATGGTTCAAATGTCGTTGTAGCTGATGTAAGCAAACTCGTCAGATTAAGCCAAGAAATGTAAAAATAGCTGCAAAGATAGCACCTCCAGCCGTTAGACTGGTAGCAATTGGAGTCACAGTATTAGAGGTGGTTTAAGAACTCAGTTTTTCCACTGAAAAATAGATAGAGAATTGGAAAATGGGAGGTAAGTTGAGAGGAAAAAGGTAGAGATTGAAGAAAAAAGAACGAATATCAGAAGAGTTTTACTCATGTGAAGAGCTCTTTGACAAAACAAAAAAGACCCCTTCATCAAGAGGCCAGATTTACCGAATTAGGGGATGGTATTATCCTAAGGAGGGGCTCTTTTTCTCTGCATCAGGGAAAGAATAAAGGCTGGTACCTCAGGAGCTGCTAATTTCTTCTTGTAGGATTTATCCCAGGTTTTAAGATACCTCATAAGGTTAAGGGTAATTCCTATAACAAAACGCATCACCCGCTTCAAAAGGGTAGTTATACAGGCCATGGTTGCTTCAATGGAAGCCATAGCTAATCCATAGAGGCGGGGAGATTCCAAGATGTCTAGATCGGATTCCTTAGTAGTTCCATTGGACCGCTCAGAGGCTGAACGAAGATTGCGGATTTTCTTCCATCGATCCGAGCACCTGGGAATCTCACAGATAAGACGTGGATGAGCCTTAATGGAGATATGGGTGGAGTATCCACATTCCCTGCTAAGGTACCCGCAGGCCTCTATAGGATTGGGAACAGCAAGGGGTGAGGTTAAACACTGTTTTCGACAGACAAAGGATAACCTTTTCTTTTTGTCATCATACCCATTAGACTTGCATAATGCACCTTGAGGCGAGCAAAGGGAGTTCCTTTCTCATCGTAACCTCTTTCTCTTAAACTTTTGATATCAGTCTTTTCACCTCGTTTGTTGTAGTCAATAACAGGAATGGAAGAGGTGCTCCTTATATGATGGAAATTCTTCTCTACATCAAAGCCAGGGTCACCAATATCAAAATAGGGTAGAAACCCATGCTCTTTGATAAGTTTTTCTCTTTCGGGAATAAGATAGGATCCGTCTAACTTATCCGCTGGGCTGGTTATACATCCTACAGGAAGCTCAAGGCCAATTTCTAACTCAACGTTGGTAGTTATCATTGCCTGATAACCAAACACCTTAACCTTTTTATTAGGATTATGATTTGATCTTTTGTAGCCAATTTTTGCCTCAAGATCAGCCGGTACCCTCGGACAGTTAACATAGATTAAGGGTTCATCTTTGGTCAGGTCTATCTTTGAGATACAGGAGCTGAGGAGCTTAAGATAAAGTCCTTGCTGGGAAAGTCTTTTCTCTAAACCAAGGATATATGCTAGCTCACTTTTCTTTTGATCCTTTTCCTTTAGGAGGAAACAAAAAGAGAGAGCTACAAAAGTGGGCCACTTTTTCACACAGGGGGGAAGATCATCCTTAGGACAGATGGCAAAGGAGCGTCTCTCTTTTCCTAAAGCGATCTTTGAGGGATGGTTTAAAAGATCGATTATTCGATAGCGAAGAGTCTTTAAAAAATCCTCTTTTAGGGGAATGCTCTTGCATTCCTCAGAGGCATAATTGCAACCTTTGTAATTGGCAAAGGTGGGGAAAAGGGTTCCGTCGTAGGAGAGAATTTTTCCACTAACGAGACCGACTCTTTTGACGATTTTTAACTTCGGCGTGAAAGATTTCATCAAACTTCTCTGGTCCGATTTGCTTTTTGAAATTACTAAAGTCAGCTTCACAAGGGATACGATCGTAGGATATTCCTGCATAGGCCCTGTAGCCTCTTCCTTTATCTTTATCATGCAGGCAGGAGATAAAGTCTGTCTGAGATTTAAACTCATCCAGATACCTCGAGAGGTAAAGGACAAAAAAAGAGGCAGGATCAAAGCAGTGTCCTCCTTTCCTACCGTATGAGGAAGCTACCAGGGACCTTACAAAGGAAAAGTCTATGAGAGAGGTAGCCAGCTTAGATAAGGAAAAATACCCCTGAGGACTAATATCTACAAATCTTCTTTTGTATTGATAAAAAGATAAAAGACGATATCTTTCTTTAGGGAAGACCTCTTGATGCTCAAGATTAATCTGGACATTGATGGAATTTAGCTTTCTTGAGATCTCCTTTAAGGAAAAGGGAGTGAGATCTTTCATATAGTTTCTCCTGGGAGGGCAGGCTGATGACCTATAACTATAGAGCTTGCCCTCCGGGTAACCACTTTTCTTTGCAGGGCCTTCGTAGGGGAACTTATCCGCTCTTTGGTAACGCCCAGAGGACTAATCAGCCAGAGGGTGAGAATCCCTCC
>JBHIEA010000058.1:0-9417 GCA_046760365.1 bacterium | reverse complement strand
TTTTTTAATTGTCTTCTCTTCCAATCTATCACCTTTGGGAAGTTTTAAAATTTATCTGTCTCTCCTACTACCTGCACTCTACTTTATGAACTCCTGGGGATCATCAATTTTGAAGGTCGCCATTGGTGGTAGCTCGTCTAGATCAATCCCCACTTCATAGCCGTAGAGTTCCTTCACATCTTTCTCTATCTTTTTGTTAAGTATCCTGAACTCAACATTCATGGGACAAACACGGCTGCAAGCTCCGCAATCAACACAGCGTCCAGCCGTATGTAAAGTTCGGATTATATGAAATATGAGCGTATCTGAGAGATGCGGAGTCCTACCAAACCATGTAGGCAAGTTCTGGTCAACAAAACATTGGGAGCAATAACAGGCTGGACAGGCATTCCGGCAAGCATAGCATCTAATACATCTACTGGTTTCATCATTGAAATAGGTCCATCTCTCATTGTCTGGCTTGGACACAAATTCCTCAACATCAGAATACTCGTCAACTTTCGGCTCGGAAATTGCCTTCTCCATCAAAGTATCATATAGAAGCGGATTTCTATGCTTACAACTTCTGCATGATGCATGCAGAAGCTTATCCTTATCCAAAGTCTCTTCAAATCCTTCCCCCTTCAGGACAATCTGGCTATCATCGTCGACGCCTTCCAAAAGCTCCCTGCCGTCCAGGATATCTTCAATTTTCTTTCTATCAATTATTCCTGCACAAGGAACACCAATAATAAAAATATTTTCCCTCTTAACCTGAGATTCTTTAATCAGTCCGACGATTGAACGGGTGTCACAACCCTTAGCTATGACACCCACCTTCTCTTTCACTGTCTTTAAATAGACGGAGAGGCTGTTCTCACATCGGCAGTTCCAGACCAGTCTTTTGGCCTCATTCGGTTCTCTGATGAAGGCTGGTCTGGTTCGAAGGGGTAAGGTTCCCTCCTCACAACCAATGATTAAGTCTACCTTCTTGTCAGTCAGCAGTTTTTCCGCTATTTCTCTTAACTGTTTCTCATTCTCTTGCATCTTAAGTTTCTTTCACAAATTTTTTGCTTGGACCAAGGGCCTTTATCTCTTCGGTAACCTCTTTTATCACCTGAGAAAATCTTTCCCCTTCCGCGGCTGATATCCAGCTAAATTGAACTCTTCCCTTTTCAATACCCACAAATTCTAAGATTCTCTTAAGGATAGCAAACCTTCTTCTGGCAACAAAATTACCACTGATATAATGGCAATCTCCCGGATGACATCCGGAGACAAGTACCCCATCCACACCGTGCTGAAGACTCTTGATAATAAAATAGGGATTAACCCTTCCCGAGCAGGGGACCCGGATAATTCGAACATTAGGAGGGTACTGAAGTCTACTGATGCCAGCCAAATCAGCTCCGGCATAACTACACCAGTTACAGAGAAAAGCGATGATTCGGGGTTCCCATTCCGACTTCTCGGGAGCCATACTCTCGCCTTCTTTCATTTTCTCATGCCTCTCATCAAGCATTTCGTTATCTCACTAGAATGAAGTTATAGCTGAGAAGATCTGATCATCGGTAAATCCTCTCAGGTCAATGGCACTTGATCTACAGTTGGCCACACAAGCACCGCATCCTTTACACATTGCCTCAGTGACGACAGCCGCCCTAATTCCTCTTTTCTCATCAACTGTTTTCACCTCTATTGCCTTATAAGCACACAGAGACTCACACATCCCACAGGCACTGCACCTACTGGTGTTGACCATAGCCACTGTTCCCTCAGCTTCGATCTCTTCTTGGCTAAGAATTATCGAGGCTCTAGATGCTGCAGCATTGGCCTGAGTGATGCTCTCGTCTAAAAACTTGGGGTTATGAGCCAATCCACAGACAAAAATCCCCTCAGTGGCAAATTCTACTGGCCGCAGTTTCACGTGCGCTTCCAGGAAGAAACCGTCATCATTCAAGGGTACCTTTAGCATCTGGGCGAGAGCCTTATTTCCTGGAAGAGGAACGGTAGCAACTCCCAACACCACCAAGTCTGGCTGGAGCACGATCTTCTCTCCCAGAATCTCGTCTTTTACTGAAACTCTGAGACTACCTTTATCTTCTACAACCTCCGGTTTTTCATGCTCGTTATAACGAATGAAAATTACGTCCTTCTCCCGGGCATTCCGGTAGTAATCTTCCTTGAATCCGTAGGTTCTCATATCTCGATAGAGAACAAATACCTGGGTCTCTGGATTTATCTCCTTAATTTTCAAAGCGTTCTTAATACTCTCACTACAGCAGACCCGACTGCAATAAGGCCTGTCATCTTCTCTTGAACCTACGCACTGAATCATCACTACACATTTGAAATCACCAATTTCGCTGCTGTTTCGGGAAAGTCTTTCTTCCAGTTCCATCTGGGTTAATACGTTCTTGTTCTTTCCATAGAGATATTCGTCGGTCTTGAGTTCCTGGGCTCCAGTAGCTACGATAATAGTCCCGTGTTCTAGTTCTTCTCCAGAGGTCAGGATGGTCTTAAAATTTCCGATATAACCGGATATCTCCTTTGGTTTAGTGTTAGTAAATACTCGAATTAGTTGATTATTACTGATCTCGTTTGTAGTATTTCTCAGGAATTTCTGAGTATCTTCGCCCTCTAAGGTGTAGTGGATATTCTTCATAAGTCCCCCCAGCTCTTTTTCCTTTTCAACCAGATATACCTCAAATCCCTGGCGGGCAAGAGATAAGGCCGCGGTCATCCCAGAAATTCCTCCCCCTATAACCAGACCTCGGGGAATAACGCTCAAACGTAGCCTCTGTAAAGGCTCAAGTTTGGCAGCCTTGGCTACAGCCATCCTTATCAAATCCTTAGCTTTTTCCGTAGCCGCCTCTGGCTCCTGCATATGTACCCAGGAACACTGGTCGCGAATATTAGCCATCTCAAAGAGATATCGATTTAAGCCGGCTTCCCGTATCGTCTCCTGAAAAAGAGGTTCGTGAGTGCGTGGAGAACAGGAGGCCACTATAACTCGATTGAGATTATGTTCTCTTATCTTTTCTTTGATTATCTCTTGTGTATCCTGGGAACAGGTATAGAGGTTGTCCATAGCGTAGACAACGCGGGGAAGAGTTTGAGCATACTTAACCACTGCAGGCACGTCCACTACTCCGCCGATATTTATTCCACAGTGACAGATAAAGGCTCCTATCCTGGGAGGTTGGCCTCTCACATCTATTTCCGGTGGGTATTCTTTCTTGGTGACCAGGCTCCCCCTTGCTGAAGCTAGATCTCCGTGAGCAAAGGAAGCAGCGCCACTCGCTTGAATGACCGTCTCTGGAATATCCTTGGGCCCTTGGAACGCCCCACAGACATATATCCCGGCCCTGCTTGTCTTTACCGGAGAGAAAAGATCGGTCTGGCAGAATCCGTATTTATTTAGTTCTAAACCCAGCCTTTTTCCAAGTTGCTGGATCTTCTCTGAAGGGCTAAGCCCCACCGATAATACCACCAGATCAAACTCTTCTTCCACAATTTCTCTTCCGTCTTTTACGTATTTTATCTTCAAATTCTGGGTCCGTTGCATCTGTTTCACACTGGAGACCATACTTTTAATATATCTGATTCCGTATACCTTCTGGGCTCTTTCATAGTATTTGTCAAAATCCTTACCAAAGGCTCTCATATCCATGAAGAATATCGTGGGCTCAATTTCGGCCTCATGCTCTTTGGCAATAATTGCCTCCTTGGTAGCATACATACAGCATACTGAAGAACAGTAGCCTTTATTGCAGGAGGAATCTCTCGAGCCGACACACTGGATAAAGGCGATCTTTCGGGGATGTTTTTGGTCGCTGGGACGAAGCACTTTTCCTTTATAAGGGCCAGAAGCACTCAGGATCCGTTCAAATTCGATACTGGTAACCACGTTGGGATACACTCCGTATCCAAACTCACCTTTCAACCTAGCGTCAAATTCTTCAAATCCAGGAGCAAGGATCACTGCTCCAACATCGAGATCCAACACTTGCTCTTTCTGGTTGAAATCGATGGCTTCAGCCTCACAAAACTCCTTACAGACCTCGCACTTCTCGGTAAGAAAATGGATGCAATTCTCCTTATCAATTACTGCCTTGTTGGGAATGGCTTGTGGAAAAGGTATGTGAATAACCGACCTCTGGCTTAGGTTCTCATCAAATTCAGAAGTGATTGGCCTTATCTCTTTTTTACAGATTTCTTCGGCCTTAACTCCTTCGGCGGGGCAGACAAATTCACAGCTTCCACAGCCCAAGCAAATTTGAGAGCGTTGTTCGAAAGGAGGGACAACCTCTCGAGCGATTCCCCGATTGGCAAAACCAATAGTACTTCTACCCATTCTTTCCTGACACATCCGAACGCATAGGCCGCAGAGAAGACAGTCCTCATCCCTTTTAGGGAACCGGGTTTCCTTGACTCCCAGCTCATCAGCCAATTCTCGGATTCTTTTTGAATTTGGACAACGAGCCAGCAATAATTCTAACATTACCTTCCGAGTCCTTATCACCCTCTCAGAATTGGTGTGGACTACCATTCCTGGTTGGACCCGGTATTGACAGGAAGCCTGGACCTGGGAACTACCGTTAATACTTATCTCTACCAAACAAATGCGGCAGGCCCCGTATGGAGTTAAAGCGCGGTGGTAACAGAGAGTAGGTATCTTTATTCCCAGAGACTCGGCTGCCTGGAGGATAGTAATGTCTTCCTTTACCTTAAGCCGTTGGCCGTCAATGGTTAGATCTACCATCCTTCTTATCCTTTATCTTTTTAGTATCCCATCGATAGATGGTATCTTTCCTTTTATGCTCATAAACAAAATCTACTCCGGGATAACCTGCTGCTAAAGCCAGCAAGGTTTCTTTAATGTTGCCTAGAGGTTTGCGGTCAGGGTGGCTGTATCTAAAAGTGGCTCGAATTCTGGTCTTCTTTCCGACTTCTGAACTTATCTCCAGCTTACCTCCAGTCTCTCTAGCTGCCTGGTGTAGAAGGGGAAGACCCAGACCAACTCTATGAGTAGCCTTGGTAGTAAAGAATGGATCCAATGCTTTCTGGAGAGTCTCTTCGTCCATCCCTTGACCATTATCCTCTATCTCGATAGTAAGCCAATCTTTTTCAATATTCTCCTCTATCCTTATTTTTATCCTCTTGGCCAAAGCTCTAATAGAATTTTCTACTATATCAAGGATATGTAAAGATAAATCTTCCATGCGTTATTCAATGATCACCTTTCGACCATCTTTCCCCATCAATGCTTTCTTTATCTCTTCAACACTTGCCTCTTCTATTAAGAAAGAAGAGGAACTCCGGCCTATATCGTCCAACCAATGGGAATCAGAAAAAGTGACCAGCGGAAAGTTGTATCTTTGAGAAAGACTATATTGCCTCTTGGCAGAGGCTAAAGGAGAGATCTCCAGAGCATCAAGAGTCAGTCCCCGCGGGATGAAACCCAATTGGCCAATAATGCTGAAGCTCTGGCGATCAATGTGAGAAGCAATTGCGAGGCCTCCTAAGCCGTGGATAGCATCTACAACTTTCTCCACCGAGAGTTCGGTTGCTCCAATCAAAAGTCTCTTATTAGAACCTATAATTCGGTCATATTCATCAGCAACTATCTGTTCTCCAAAGAGATTTTCATCATTCTCACCAGATAAGTTCTTATAGACCGTATCTTGAATATCCCACAAGGCAGTCTCTTTGCTAAAAAATCCCAGGATGTGGACCTCCTCCTGGGAGGTTATCTCAATCCCTCCCATAACCGCCAATCCTTCTCTTTTTCCTGCCTTTTTTACAGCTTCAACATTTTCAACCGAATTATGATCGGAAATACCAATCATCTGCAAATTCAGTTTCTTTGCCTCTTTAACTATGGCCATCGGGGACATCGTCGAGGCAGCGCAGGGAGATAGGCACGTATGGAGATGTAAATCCGCTCTGAACCACCTTGACATTACCTCGTTCCAGAAATACCCGCACCGTACAACCTGCCCACTAGTTCAAAAGCAGGCAGTTTACTCACCATAAGAGGAATGCCCTCATTTTCAGCTTTTTTGATAGTCTCTTCCTCTGGTTGCCTTCCATTTACCATAACAATTGCGGCGAGATTCTTGAGGCTGGCTACCCCAACTATGTTCTGGTGAATCTGAAGGGTAACCCAGAGGTCGCCCGCTCTCCCATTGGCTATTACATCACTTAAAAGATCACTGACATATCCACTCTTTATCTCACGATCTAACTCACTAGCTGCACATTTAACCTCTAGGCCAAACTTCTCAACCAGTCCCCTTAACTTCATAGCTCACACTCTCTCTTTTGGTAGCGACATAGATCTCCACACGGGTTCCCTTTCCTACGGTCGAGGTGATATTCATTTCATCAGCACATTTTTTTATATTGTTTAAGCCCATCCCCGCCCCAAACCCTAGCTCTCTAACCCATTCAGGGGCAGTCGAATAGCCAGGTTGCATAGCCTTCTCGATATCGGGAATACCTGGACCGGAATCCTCCACTTCAACTCGAATCTGGTTAGGATCTACTTTAACTATGATCTCTCCGCCCCGGGCATAGATAACCACGTTCATCTCTGCCTCGTACACGGCTATGGCTGCCCGACGCACAATGTCGGGATGAGTTCCTACGCGTTTTAAAGTCTTCTTGAGCGCACTGGCACTTTCTCCAGCCCGATTGAAATCCTGACCCACGATATAGTACTGAAAAACCAGGCTCGTTTTGTCAGCGATGATATCCTCAAAGATGTGGCTTGCCCGGTAATGGCGAATTTCTTCTTCGCGGTAGTCAATCTCCAATTTTTGAAGTAATTCCCTGATGATGTCTTCTCTGGTAATTGTACCTACCAGTTCCCCACTTCCACGCTCAAGCACCGGAAAATGGAAGAAACCATATCGCTGAAGCTTATTAATAGCATGGATAAGCGGTTCATCAGCATACAGAGTTACTACATTTTTGCTCATCCTCTCTTTTAGAGGACAGTCCTTTGCCCCATCCATTAGCCAATTAACCAAGTCTTCAACGCAGATAACCCCTACCAATTTGTCTTCATTGGTCACCGGTACCCCGGAGATACGATTCGACCGTAATACCCCTCTCAATTTACTCATGGGGGTCTTGGGGTGGATAGTAATGAGATTTCTATTCATAGCCTGTCTGACCTTCAGTTCATATCCTAATTCTTGAATTTTAGGGGCTTTTACGTAAGTAATCATCTCACTTCCCTATATTCGCTACACCCGGGAATTCCCTCTCTATACAGCCGGCCACTGGCCTCATACAAGCTAAAGGAGGTCGAAAGAAGTACAATGCTGTTCTTCTCAGCTAACTCTATGGTTTGACTCTCAGGTTTTCTTCCTCGGACAAAACAGATGACTGGTACTTCAGCTATCTCTGCCGTACGAACAGTTTGGGCATGAGTCAAATTGGTGAGCAGTAGAGTACTTGACCTAATCGGGACACAGGTCAGTACGTCACTCATCAGGTCACAGGCACAGATCATTTCTATTTCTCTTTCTAGAGAGCTTCCCACGATTAGGTCTGCTCTCAGAATCTCCTTTATCTTTCCCAGGTTCATCAAACTCTCCGGTTACTCTATCACTACGGCTTTGAATTTACATACTTCAAAACAGAGCCCACATTTGATGCACTTTTCCCGATCCAAGTTGACAGGTTCTTTTCTTTTCCCGGTAATAGCGTCGCTAGGGCAATTTTTAACACATAGAAGGCAACCGGTACACTTTTCTCTATCTACAAGATAGTGGATTAATTCCCGACACACCCCTGCAGGACACTTTCGGTCTCTGATGTGGGATTGGTACTCATCTTTGAAATAGCGAATAGTACTTAAAACCGGGTTAGGTGCAGTTCCTCCTAAGGCGCACATGGAGCCATCCACAATCGCGGCACATAATTCTTGAAGCAACTCGACATCGTATTCTTTTCCTTTGCCCTCACAGATTCTGGTCAATATCTGATACATCGACTCAAGGCCCTCCCGACAGGAAGTGCATTTACCACAAGACTCAGCCCTCAGAAAATCGACAAAATAACGGGCCACATCTACCATACAGGTATGCTCGTCCATGACGATCATTCCACCCGAACCCATAATGGAACCGGCTTCGGTTAATCTCTCATAATCTATCGGTAAATCCAGCAATTCCTCAGGAATACATCCCCCTGAGGGTCCTCCAGTCTGTACCGCCTTGAATTTCTTGTCTTCAAGGATACCACCACCGATATCATAAATAATCCTACGTAGAGTAATACCCATGGGAACCTCTATCAATCCGGTATTTTTGACCTTTCCCACCAGTGAAAATACCTTGGTCCCCTTACTGGTATCAGTCCCGAGCTGCGAATACCATCCGGCTCCTCGGTTAATTATCTCGGGGACGTTGACCCAGGTCTCCACGTTGTTGATGTTGGTAGGTTTACCCCAAACTCCGGATTGAGCAGGAAATGGGGGTCTGATTCGGGGCTCAGGTGGCCTTCCTTCTAAAGAAGCAATGAGAGAAGTTTCCTCACCACAGACAAATGCTCCTGCACCTCGGTGAACACTGACGTCAAAGTCAAATCCCGTACCGAGTATGTCTTCACCCAGTAAACCGTATTCTCTGGCCTGATTGATGGCCTTTATCATCCTTTGCAGTGCTATAGGGTACTCACTCCTTATGTATATGTAACCGTGATGAGCCCCAATAGCCCTAGCTCCGATGGTCATGCCCTCTAGAACTGAGTGAGGATCAGATTCAACGATACTGCGGTCCATAAAGGCACCGGGATCACCTTCGTCAGCGTTACAGATTATATACTTCTCTTCTCCTTTGGCTTTAGCAGTAAATTCCCATTTCTGCCCGGTGAGGAAGCCAGCTCCTCCTCTACCTCTCAAACCAGAATCCTTAATCTCTTTTATTATCTCGTCTGGAGTCATTAAAGTAAGGGTTTTGGCCAGGGCGCGGTATCCACCTCGGGCAATATATTCCTCTATTCTTTCAGGATCTATCAGTCCCCGGTTTCTCAGAGCAATCAATCGCTGTTCTCTGAAAAATCCGATATCGCTCATCTTGGGCACCGGAGTCTTTTCTTTAGGAGGAGTATACATCAACTCTTTTACGGGTCTGCCCTTTAAGAAGTGCTCCTCCACCAGGTGAGGAATATCCTTCTCGGTGAGCATCTGATAGAATATTCCATCCGGATGAACCACCATAATTGGTCCCTGAGCACAAAATCCGTTACACCCGGTCAGCACAATTAGAATCTCGTCTTCGAGCTTATGCCTCTTGAGCTCTTTTTCTAAAGCTTCATTTATCCTCAAAGATCTATTGGAGACGCAACCGGTACCGGCACAGAGCATACAATGCATTCTATATTCTGCCATTTGACTTCCTATGAAACTCGTTCACTTCCTAT
>JBHIEA010000057.1:0-9489 GCA_046760365.1 bacterium | reverse complement strand
GGAGCAAAAACAATCTCTAGGGTATCATCTTCATCCTTTATATCCTCTGCCCCTGCCTCAACTGCTAGATCAATTACCTTGTCCTCATCTACTTTGCTTTTGTCCAGTATCACTGTTCCTTTACGGTCAAACAACCAGTTAACACATCCCACTTCTCCCAAATGACCTCCATGCTGGCTTAGAATATGTCTTATCTGAGATATAGCTCTCTTTTTATTATCGGTAACCCCCTCGATAAACAGAGCCACTCCGCCTGGCCCGTATCCCTCACAGGTGAATTCCTCATAGTTAACTCCGGGAAGCTCACCGGTGCCGCGCTGGATTGCCCTTTGAATATTAGGCTTGGGCATTCCCGCTTCTTGAGCCATCTCTACCGCCAGGCGCAAACCGGGATTGGTTTGAAGATCTGCTCCTGCCCTCGCTTCGATGGCGAGCTTGCGGGAAAGCTTACTGAAAATCTGACCTTTTTGGGCATCCTTCTTTGCCTTTTTATGTTTTATACTGCTCCATTTAGAATGGCCTGACATGCTCCATCACCTCCTTGCGCCTTCAAAAGTAGTCTAGCAGAAAGGAAGGCTCTGTCAATTACTCATTTCAACGGTGATATCTACAGACCATTCCTAATCATATCTCCCATACTTTCTCACCAGCTCCATAACCCGCTTGTAATGCTGAAAGCTCACATCATAAGGAATAGAATGGTCAGAGTGATAGATATATCCTCCTCCCTTTTTGGCTACCCTGAATTTATCTTTTATCTCCTTTTCAATGAGATTTGGATCATTAGCTCTCATCAGCCGAACGTCAATTCCCCCCATGAAGGAAAGTCTTTCGCCATATTCTCTTTTCAGTTCCCTTACATCCATCCCTGCCTTAACCTCCAGGGGCTGAAGACAGGAAAAACCGGCCTCAATAAGGTAGGGAATCAGCTCCTTTACGCAGCCACAGCTATGCAGAATGACGGGCATCTCTTTTGAGCGAAAGTAATCACAAATCAGCTTATCGGCAGGAAGAAGTTGATCTTGGTAGTGGTTAGGAGAAAAGAGCAATCCGTTTCTATATCCCAAATCATCACAGAGGAAAGCGCCATCAAATTCAAAGCCCTTCTCTATCATGACATCACACATATCAATAGCCAGCTTGGCCATAGTGGCGTACATCTCTTTTACCCATTGAGGATCAGTACCAATAGCCACGAGCAGTCTTTCCGACCCCAGATAGCGCTGGAGAAGATCATAACCTATGATGGCACAAAAGGTGATAAATCTTCCTTTTTCCCGCTCCTTTCGAAACTCATTCAGAGCCTCCTCCAGGGGAAGGTAACTGTCTGGATTCATGATATAGCTTGAGGTAATCAACCGGGAATCGCTTGCAGTAAATCGACTCTTAATCTCTTGCCAATCTCTTTTGTTCTTGATGGGTGAGTCAATGATTTGAGGGGTGGTAGAGCGATTCCGATGATTCTTTACCACCTCGCCCCACTGATTTCTCTGGATGATGTACTCCTCATTTTCTTCCAGCACCTCGCAGCCGAGTTGAGGGCCAAGGTCGGGACAGAACCTGACCATCTCATAGCCAAAATAGTCAGAAGCCGAGACATGTGGTGGAAGCCCTTCCTCCCGCCACCTCTCTACGGTTGCCTCCCAGGGTGAATCATGAATGGGAACCCGATCCGGCTCTTTATGCTCCAGAGCACACCTCCATCTTTCTGGTGAGTCCATCTTTCTCTCCTTTCAAAAATTTTCTCAAGCCTGAGCTCAGCAGGAATGCCTTGGCCTAAAGCAATTTTCTATGGCATAGGTTCGGCAGGAATGCCTATCCTCGCGCTTATCTCTCTGGCTAAGGCTGGAGCATCCCCAACCCGATAGTTGTCTGTGATGACCAGCTTGGGTCTCGTTTCTCTCACATATGCCAAAAGCTCCTCAAAGTCAGCGTGATCGCTTAAGGCTACCAGGTACATGTTTGAATTTAGCTTGCGCACCGTTTTTTCAAACTCCCAACCACTTAAAGAGATCCTTGCCACGTCTTTGTCTAATCCTCTTTCTGCCATCATGTGATATAGACCCACAAATCTTTCTTTTCCCTGGATTAATTTTTGAGCCTCCGGGTGGCTGGCAGACAAATAAGTTCCCAATTTCAGGCCGTATTTCTGACATAGCTTCGTCATCCGGCCCACCTTTCCCTGAAGTATAAAAGGAACTCCCAGATCTACTTTACTATAGATGAATAGAGCTTCCTGAAGCTTCCCATAATAGCCGAGGACATAGACAGGTCCTTCTTTTAAACAATTCCGGGTAAGAGAAATGAGTTCATCTTCTATTCTGGTTTTAAAGTTTCTCACGTGTGCAGGGTTTCCATAGGTAGCCTCCATCACTAGAATATCTGAGGGAATAATCTTAGCTTGGGGAAATTTGAAATCTCCTGTATAGAGCAGTTTCTCTCCCTCTTGGGTTTTAACCAGAACCTGAGCTGCGCCCACGATATGACCGGATGGATAAAGGGTTATAGTTTCATTCTCCAACCCAAAAGGGACTCCATACTCCAAGCTCAGACACTTGGGAGAGGATATCCAGTTCGTTCCTTTGAGAATCCCCATCATCTCACGGGTGAAAGGGGTCATCAAAATGTGTCTGCACTCTTCCAGGCTCTCTTCAAATCCCAGATAATGATCCCAGTGACCATGAGTTACTACTCTTAGAGGTCTAGGTGCGTGGGCGTCACATACAACATTTTTTCCAAGAAGCACTGCTCCGTTTTTGTACACGCTAGCTTTAATCACCGAACTTCCCTCTTTAGCCTCAAAATGAGGGGTTCTCTGCCAAACCATTCTGCCGCGGTAAGCACCTTTTTGTGATCTTTTTCAGCTGCCTGATAAATCTCGGCCACTCGCTCTCGGTATCGAATATCTCGAGGAAGATGATGGTCATATATCAAAACCTGAGGACTCGTTTCTTGAAGGATTAATTTGACGTTAGCTATAGCACGATTAAGATTGATCCGGTTGAGCATATAACCAAATAGATAAGTTGCTGGTCCATCCATAATAAGTATTTGTGGTTTTTCCTCAATTACCCACTTCGCATAATCCTCCAGCATGGGACCCTGTAGATCTGAGCTATAGAGAAATTTTATCCCACCGCACTCCACTACCAGACCAATCACCCACCCCACCCGGTCATATTCGATTCCATGGAAAAGCGGTCGAGTGAACCTAAGAGTTGTACCACCCACCCGAAAGGCCTTTCCGTCAGCAAAAAGAATCTCCGTATGGTTAGCGGAAAACTCGTGAACCCATTCACTGCTTATCCAGAGATCTACCATTCGCCTGAACCATCGTCTTCCTTTAATTATCAGCTCCTCCTTCCTTTTCTGATAATCGCCATAGTCTATGTGGCGTGCTAGAGGAAGATGATTTAAGGGATCTTCAATATTGGTTTTCAGAGAAGGCCCGAACTGCTCTCTCAGATCCTTCCCTTTTAGCAGTTTGTAAAGCTGAGATAGAAAAACTCGAGCTCGCTCCCATTGGCTTCGGTTAATCCAGAGGTTAGGATCCTTCATCCAGAGTGTTTTCCCTTCATAAATTTCTAGCGCTTCCAGGGGGAGAGTATGGTGATCATAGTGGTAATGGGACACAAAAACACCATCGGCTATCTTGGCCGCCTTTTTTATAGCCTCAAGAGCTAATCTCCGAAGCAGACACTTTTGATCCTCGGGAAGAGGATAACTTGGCTGCATCCCCGAAGCTCCCGGATCAATGAGAAGCTTTAAATCGGGAGTCTCGACCAGTACACTGCTTGATTTAGCTCCCAGAGAATCAAACCATATTAAACGAGTTTTGATTTTCCCAACCTTTATAAGCTTCACTGCTCCTCTCCTGCTATTCTACTCCCAGGACACCAACTGTCAATGAGAAGAGTAGAAACAATCCGAAGCTGATATATAGCGACGAAGGGGAACAGTCCCGAGATATCACTTGACTAAAATTAAATTGTCTTTAAGATAAAGGCAACTAGATTAGTCTTTTTAGAAAAATAAGGTGATAATTCTGAGTAAATCTCGTTAGAGAGCCTGGAAGGGGCTTTAAATGCTCGCCAGTCCCCTAGGAGACCGAAGGTCTTACGGGGTCCGACCTCACGGGTAGGACCTTCTAACGGGGTAAAAAGGCCATGAAAGGGGGTGAAAAGGACTATCTTCAGGCAAATTCAAGGAAGTGTGTGCTAGTGACAGATATTTTGAAGAGAAAAAACTATTTTGTAAGGGCGACGAGAAATTTTGTCTAAATCGAAGCCAAGAGATTGTAAGAGAAGGAGGTTTTTAGGATGAAGAAAATATTTGTTATCCTGACGACTTTACTGCTTTTGTTGGGATTAGCTACCGGTGGCTGGGCAGGAGATACTATTAAAATCGGGGGACTATATTCTCTTACCGGTGGTCTGGCTCCTTTTGGTCCTCCGATTGCCAATGGGGCTAAATTAGCGGTGGATCAGATAAACGAAGCTGGAGGTGTACTGGGCGAGCTCCTGGAAATCGTGGTAAGAGATACCGGGACTGCTCCGGCAGTAGGCCGTGATGCGGCAACTAAGCTGGTGGAGATTGACAAGGTTCCCGCCCTGGTAGGGGCTCTGAGTAGTGGGGTCACTTTTGCGGTCTCCAGCATAACCATCGCTAATGAGGTGGTTCAGATTTCTCCTGCTTCTACTTCACCTGCCATAACCGACCTTGAAGATAATGGCTTTGTCTTCCGGACCTGTGTATCTGATGCTCTTCAGGGAGTGGTAAATGCGCAACAGGCTGCCGAATTATTGGGCTTCAAGAGTGCTTCGGTAATATATGTAAATAACCCCTATGGTAAAGGACTGGCAGAGGTCTTCAAGAGAGCCTTTGAAGAAAGAGGTGGAAAGGTTTTGGCCATGGTTCCTTATGAGGAGGGTAAACCCTCATATCGAGGAGAGGTGGAAGCAGCTATAAAGGGGAATCCCGACGTTCTCCACGTAACAGCCTACCCGGTGGATGGAAATAAGATGCTGGTGCAGGCGGTAGAACTAGGATACAAAGGGAAGTACCTTTTTCCTGATGGTATGAAAGGTGAGGCAGTAGCGGCAGGCCCAGCATCTGAATATATTGAAGGATCTTTTGGTACCGCACCGGGGCCACTTGAGTCCAAAGCGGCAGAGCAGTTTGAAGCTGACTACACTGCCAAGTATGGGAAGTCAACGGTACCTTTCCGGGGTGAGAGTTACGATGCGGTAGCTCTGATTGCTCTCGCCATCCAGAAAGTAGGACCCGATTTTCTGAAAATGTCTCGTGCCGAACAAGGCCGAGCCATCCGCGATAACCTCAGAGCAGTAGCCAATCCCCCCGGATTGGAGGTCACCTACAACGAGTTTGTCAAAGCTTTTGGTCTTATAAAAGCTGGTGCTGATATTAATTATCAGGGAATCGCCGGACCCTGCACCATAGACGACAATGGTGATATGAGTGAAGGGGGAATTGAAGTATGGTTCGTTACCAGAGGCAAGGTGGTTAGTGTACGAACCTATTCGGTCAAAATGTAAGTCAGCTCTGGATCTGCTTCAAAGGAAGGCCTGTTCTAAGGAGCAGGCCTTCTTGTTTTTGAAAAACAGATATAAAACTCTTTAATGGAAGAACGAATCCTAGAAGGAGTGCCTTAAGCTCACTTCTTAAGCGTTCGGGAAACTATCTTTTCCTCGCCCAAAATGCCTTGAGGCCGTAAAAGGAGCACTAACTCGAGAAGGACTCCGACGGCAATTACTCGCAGAGCTCCTGCCCTGGTGCCAGAGAGAGCAAACTGGCCGGTAAGAAACTCGGTTCCTGCCCAGATCCCCCAAATAACAAAAGCCCCCAAGATGGCCCCTTTTGAGTTTCCACTTCCTCCCGCAATCAGCATTACCCAGATAAAGAAGGTACCATAAAGAGGTTCAAAGCTACTGGCATCAATGAATTTAGCATAATGAGCATATAGGCTTCCGGCCATGCCCATAACCATGGCTCCTAATACAAAAGACTGGAGCTTAAATGAGAAGACATTTTTCCCAGCCGCCGCGGCTACGGTTTCATCCTCGCGAATGGTTCTTAAGACCCGTCCCCAGGGGGATCGGATACTCCTCTCGCTAGTCCAATAGAGAAGTCCCAAGATTACCAGTACCAGGGCGAGGTAGAACCAATTATAGGCATTGGAGATAAAGTGAACCAGCCAGGGCGAGAGCTGAGGATGTCCTTCAAGAAAACTGGAAACTCCGGCCTCGATCGGTTGGTGAAGGGGTGAGGGGATATGTTTAATACCCCAGACAGTGTTACTTAACCAGCCCTCGTTTTTCAAAATTAGCCGAATCACTTCGGCAATCCCGATGGTGGCAATGGCCAGATAATCTTCTTTGAGGCGGAGAGTAAGAAATCCGATCAAGAGAGCTATTGTCCCTGAAGCAATGATTGCTCCCAGAAGCCCTACCACAAAAGGAAGCTGAAAGCCTCCCACGGTTCGCCAGTCAAGAGGCCCCGGAGGAGGACCGGAAAGAAGAGCTGAGGTATAAGCCCCCACTGCATAAAAACCAGCGATTCCGATATTAAATAGACCAGTATAGCCCCACTGGATATTGAGTCCCAGACAAAGAACCGCATAGATACCGGCAGTAACGGCAAAGAAGACCAGGTAGTTAACAATTCCTACCAAAGTGTCCATTTATCTTGTCCCGAAAAGTCCTCTGGGTTTGATAAGCAACATAATGACCATAATTATGAAAGCCACTGCCGGCTTATAGGCAGTGGAAATGAAGGCAGTGGAGATCTCCCCTGAAAGACCGATGATCATCCCTCCGGCCATCGCTCCATAGGGACTCCCTATCCCCCCCAGAATCACAGCCGCAAAGATAGGAAGAAGCATCTGCCAGCCCATATCCGGGGTGATGAATTTGTTCTCAATTCCGGCTAATGTCCCCCCCGCCGCAGCCAAAGCTGCTCCAATTGCCCAGGTCCACATAATCACTTTCTCGGTATCGATGCCGCTAACTCGAGCCAATTCCATATTGTCGGAGGCGGCCCTCATGGCCTTACCGATTTTGGTCTTTTGTAAGAAAAAGTGCAGGCTCATTACCAGAAGAGCCGCAACCGCCATAATAAAGACCTCGTCGGGTTTGATCCTGATCCCTAGGAGAGGGACTTTTCGCGCAACCTGAATTGCTTTAAAATAGTACTGGGGCTGAGGTCCCCAAATAAACTGGATGATGTGCCTTAAAGAGAAAGATACGCCCACTGCGGCAATGAGTAAGATAATGGGTCCGGTTCTACGTAGTCTCAGGTACAGGATCCGGTCAATCACGATCGCTGCTATTCCGGTCAACAAAAGAGCTATTAAGAAAGCCAGGATCATCGGCAGGCCAAAGGAAAGAGGACCAAATTGAGTACCAGGAATGCCTAGTCCTCGCAGAAGAGTAAGTGAAACTAGAGCCAGAAAGGCACCCAGAGACATAATATCGCCGTGAGAGAAGTTGGCAAAATTCAAAATCCGGTAAGTCAGGGATAGACCAATGGCCCCCAAAGTAATAATACTTCCCGAGACAACGCCATATACAACTAACTGGGGAATTCCAGAAAGTATTTCCAGTCCTAGCCTCCCAAATAAAGCTTTCCTACCTTTTCGTTATTTAAGAGAGCCTGGCCAGTGTCTTCAAATTTCTTGCGCCCCATAGCCAGAACATACCCTCTATGACAGAGTTTCAAAGCCTCACGGGCATTCTGCTCCACCATGAGAATACCTACCCCGGATTGGTTTATTTCTACAATTTTTTCAAAGATTAACTTCACCAGTCTCGGAGAAAGACTTGCTGAGGGCTCATCCAGAAGCAAAACCTGGGGATCGAGCATTAAGGCCCTGGCCATGGCCACCATCTGGCGCTGACCTCCGGAGAGTTTTCTTACTCGCTGTCTCCTGGCTTCCCTCAAATCGGTGAAGATCTCATAGACCTCTTTCATTCTCTCTCTAAAATCATCCTTCCTGATAAAAGCTCCCATCTCCAGATTCTCTTCCACGGTCAAGGATGGGAAAATATTATCAGTTTGAGGAACATAACAGATACCTTGTCGGACTATCTTGTCCGGTGGTAGACCAGTAATGTCGTGGCCGCCAAAGGTTACTTTGCCGTGGATAGGCTTTAAGATACCGAGGATAGTCTTCATGAGAGTGGATTTGCCGGCTCCATTAGGACCAATAATGGAAACAATCTCTGCCTCATCCAACCCTATAGAGACCCCGTGGAGGATCTCCACTTCCCCATAACCGGCTTTAATATTGTGAGCCTCAAGGATCATCTCTAGTGTCCTCCCAAATATGCCTCCAGTACGGTTTCGTTCTCTTTGATCTCTTTCGGTGTTCCCTCCGCCAGTTGTCTTCCCTTATTCATTACTATCACCGTATCACAAAGATTCATAATGAGATCCATATCGTGCTCGATAAGGAAAAAGGTTTTTCCTCTCTCACGGAGCCTTTCAATGTTCCGGGTTAGTTTTCTCATCAAAGTTGGGTTCACTCCTGCCCCGGGCTCATCCAGAAGGATCATTTTAGGATCAGCCATTAACGTTCTGGCCAGTTCCAGAAGCTTTTTCTGGCCAGAGGACAGATTCTTGGCATACTCATTGGCTAGATCAATAAGCTCCACAAACTCCAGCACCTCCAGAGCCTCGTCTCTAAGTTCTCTCTCTTGGCGTCTCACAACCCCCGGGCGAAAAAGTGAGTTCCAGATACGCTCTCCTATCTGGTTTTCCGGGATCACCATCAGATTCTCCAGTACCGTCATCTCTCTGAGCTCTCGGGGAATTTGAAAGGTCCTGGTTAGCGCTTTTCTGGCAATCTTATGGGGGGGAAGACCGTTAATTCGCTCACCTTTAAACCAGATCTCTCCTCCATCCGGCTCATAAAATCCAGTGATTAAGTTAAAAAGAGTGGTTTTCCCGGCCCCGTTAGGTCCAATAAGGCCGGTGATAGAACCTTGCTTTACCTTTAGCGAACATCTGTCAACTGCCTTAACTCCTCCAAAGCTTTTTTCCAGATCCACTACTTCCAACATCTTAGATTCCACATTTAAGGTAGCCGCAACCTTTAGGTTGCGCAGTTTTACGCAGGCTGAAGCCTGCAGCTACCAACGACTACCTATCAATTTTTTTCGTGCAAAAATTGGTTAAAAAAATAGCAGTACTATGTCAAGTCTTGGCACAATTTCAACTTCTTAGAATAATGGAAAGGAAAGAAAAGTCAAATTTTCCAGCCTTTGCCAAAGGAATTTCGTTGGCTTTCTTTACGAAGTAATTTAACCAATTATTCTCGATCAATAAGATAAAGACTACAGTAGGTTTAATTACTAATGAAGTCGAACTCCTTATTCCTTCCTTTTTTACTTCAGAAGTTCATCATTTCTCAAAAATCGTAAATGTTCAAAATTTGGTGGTAGTGGGTAATATTTAGATTCCTCCCTTCAT
>JBHIEA010000056.1:0-9680 GCA_046760365.1 bacterium | reverse complement strand
CAAAGGAGAACCACCCCGGCCATCAGACCTACCAACCCTACTAAACACTTTCGACTCATTTTTACCTCCTAATTATTCTTTTCCTCCTCTACTTTCATTCTCTCAAATAAGGAATACCTAAAGCAGCTGGTGCACCTACCTTTTTTCTAACGACTTCTCTCGTAGCAGCGAGCAAAACCACAATAGTGAGAACGAAGGGGAGAGTATTGAGCAGGTTTGGTGAAATGCCCAACGGCTGAAGTCGATACTGCAGGACCTTAACTCCTCCAAAAAGACAAGCTCCAACTACTGCTCGGCCAGGTCGCCATAGGGCAAAGATAGTTAAGGCTATCACTATCCAACCGGTCCCCGCAGTCATTCCCTCTATCCAAGCGGGAGCATAAGCTACCGAGAGATATGCCCCTCCCACTCCAGCCATCACTCCCCCGACAAAGACTGCTAGATACCTGACTAAATAAACATTTACTCCCGAAACGTCAGCCGCAGCTGGATTTTCCCCCACACTTCTAAGGCTGATTCCCCATTTGGTTTTAAAGAGAAAAAACCAGAATAGGGGAGTTAAAACAAATAATGAGAGGTAAACTAAGAGATCCTGCTCAAATAGAATTTTCCCTATGATCGGAATATCCTTTAAAAGAGGCACAGGCAAAGCTCTGATTTTGGAAGCTAATGGCAGGCCCACATAGCCTTTGCCGATTAGAGCGCTTAGGCCTAATCCGAATATGGTCAAAGCTAATCCTGAGATGATTTGATTGGCTCCAAGGGTCACGCTGATCAGAGCATGAATGAGAGCCGTCCCTCCTCCCACTGCACAAGCCAAAACCATCCCCAACCAAATATTACCGGTCAGCAAAGTCACTCCAAAAGCAGTCACCGCTCCCATAATCATCATACCTTCGACTCCTAAGTTCAGAACCCCTGAACGTTCTGAGTAAATTTCTCCCAGGGTTCCCAAGAGAAGAGGAGTAGCAGCGGGAAGAGCAGCTTTCAAAGTACTGAGAATGAACTCTAACATTATTTCCTCTTTCGTTTATTTTGTCAACTTGTACTGGGTGAAGAATTTTCCCGCCAGAAGGAAAAACAGAATAACTCCATTAAAAATGTTTATCACACCCACGGGAAGGCCTAGAGTAACTTGAATAGCATCTCCTCCCACCAAGAGTCCTCCAAACAAAAAAGCAGCCAGAATCAGAAACAGAGGATTGAGTTTTCCGAGCCATGCTACAATAATGGCAGTAAATCCATAGCCGGGAGAAATCCCACTAGGATACATCAACCGGTGGTGAATTCCCGCTACTTCTCCTACACCTGCCAATCCAGCCAGTCCTCCACTAATAATCATGACCAACAAAATCGTCCTTGTGCTCTCTATTCCAGCATATCTTGCAGCCTCAGGGCTGGCACCGAATACCTCTATTTCATATCCGAGTTTAGTCTTTCGCATCAAAATGTAGGTAAATATTGCCAAAATTAAAGCCAAAATCAGAGTTAGATAGTGAATCCGAGTATGGGGAATGGTAGGAATCTGAGCTGAAACTGGAAACTTGGTTGAATAAGGAAAGCCCCATTCGTAAGGACTCTTCCAAGGACCATATACCAGATAATTGACCAATTCACTCCCAATATAGACTAACATCAGGGAGACAATCACCTCATTAACTTTAAATTTAGCTTTCAACAATGCTGGGACGAGCCCCCAGCCAGCTCCAGCAACAAACCCAATACAAAACATAACCGTTAGCATCACCCAGAAGGGAGCGTTGGGAATGAAATACAGCACTACCCAAGTAGCTCCAACTGCCCCTATAAGCAGCTGTCCTTCAGCTCCAATGTTCCAAAAACCCATTTTGAAAGCAACGGCTAATCCTACCCCGCACAGTAGGAGGGGAATGGATTTGGTTATTGTTTCCGACAACCCATACCAGCTTCCGAAAGCTCCCCTAAAGATTTTCTGGTAAGTGAGAAAGGGATTGGCTCCATAGATCCAAAACACCACTGCAATACTGAATAAAGCCAAACCCAGTGAGAGAATAGGAGCTGTTACTTCTAGGTATCTCGGTAAGGAATCCCGTCGTTCGATTTTCATCTTTGCCCCTTCTTAGTGCCGGTCATCATCGATCCAATTTCTTCTATTGTTAGTTCTTGGGCTTCCTTTAAGAGCCTTATCTCACCTTCAAACATTACCCCGATATGATCACTGAGGCTCATTATCTCTTCTAAATCCTCGGAAACCAAGAGAATTGCGGTGCCCTTTTTTCGCTGTCCTAATAAAACAGATCGAATCTGCTGAGTTGTTTTGAAATCCAAACCATAGGTAGGGTGGCTAGCTATGACCAAATCTGGCTCTTGAGAAAGCTCCCTGGCTAATATTAGCCTTTGAATGTTCCCCCCCGAAAGCTCAGAAACTGGACTGTTCTGACTAGGGGTAATTATTCGGTACTTTGCAATTAACTCTCTGGTATATTGGTGGATAAACCTTAAGTTCAGAAACAGTCCTTTACAAAACGGGCGTCGGCGATGAGTCTTCAAGATAAGATTTTTCATGACACTGAGCTCCGGAACAACCCCTATTCTCAGTCGGTCCTCTGGAATATGGGCCACACCTTCGTTCGAGACTTGTCTTGGAGACAGGTTGGTTATCTCCTTTCCCCGGATAATCACTTTACCTTGGACGGCTTTCCTCAAACCGGTGATCACCTCAGTCAATTCTCTCTGGCCATTGCCAGCGACTCCAGCGATCCCTAAAATCTCACCTTGACGCACAGAAAACGAGATGTTCTTTAGAGCAAGTAAATTCTTGTCGTTAAGGGCGGAAAGATTCTTGACCTCCAAAACAGTCTCACCTTTTCGGGCTGCTTTTCTTTTCAAGGGAGAGGGAACCTCTTCCCCGATCATCATTCGGGTTAACTCTTGGGGATCGGTTTGAGACACCCTCAAGGTAGTCACTTTTTTACCATTTCTCAAAACAGTAACTCGATCCGAAATTGCCATAACTTCATTTAGCTTGTGGGTGATGAATACCACCGAGCATCCTTCCTTTGCCGTTCGACGCAGAAGCGAGAAAAGTTCTTTTGTTTCAGTTGGGGTTAGCATAGTGGTTGGTTCATCTAGAATTAAAACCTTAACTTCCCGCAGGAGGGCTTTGATTATCTCAACCCTTTGTTGTTCACCGGAAGAAAGTTGCCAGATCGGAGCGTCGGGTTCAACCTTCAATCCATAGGTTTCTGAAAGCTCTCTAATTTTTTTCTTAACTTTTCTTTCCGGGAAGAAAAAATTAGCCCAAGGAAGACCCTGAACAATATTTTCCACTACGGTATGAGAAGAAACTAGCTTGAAATACTGATGAACCATGCCAATTCTCAATCTAATTGCATCTCTGGGCGAGCTGATTTTAACTCTCCGCTCCTGAACGTAAATTTCGCCTTCATCAGGTCGATAGAGTCCGTAAAGGATATTCATCAAAGTGGTTTTTCCTGCTCCGTTTTCACCCAGAAGAGCATGGATTTCATTATCTTCAAGTTCAAAGTCGATCTTATGGTTAGCGATTACTTCAGGAAATTTCTTAGTAATATTTTTCATTCTAACCAAAACCGGCATTGCCTTCACTGCTTTCTTTCCTTTTCTGTCCATCTTTTTAGAAACGGCTCATTGCTGACTCAGTTTCTCGGAGCGAGTTCGATTCCGAATGAACACAATTTCATAACCTAGGTCGAAAACGGAGGTAGCAAAATCAATGACTGAATAAGTGATTAGAAAAAGGGGGGTCTTCCAAATTTTACCTAAAATCGTGAACTTTGTCACGCAAAAGGATCTCTCCCATCCTGTCATCTTCTCGATCCTTCTTTGATTCAGGACCTTGAGAAAGTCAAGATGAATTTTTGGGCAAGGTCAGGACTGACCCCATACGCGTCAAAATCAATTAACCCCCTAACC
This sequence comes from bacterium, assembly GCA_046760365.1. Classification (GTDB taxonomy): domain Bacteria; phylum Aerophobota; class Aerophobia; order Aerophobales; family AE-B3A; genus AE-B3B. The sequence goes on along the minus strand of JBHIEA010000056.1, from coordinate 5,747 downwards.
GAATTGAGGTGGTAGGAACCCTCTCGCTTAAGGTAATTAACTCGCAGCTTGACAAATAAAGTTATTTCTTATAAGAACACTAAAGCTCTTTAACGGATCAAACCGAAGAAGCAGGAAAAAATAATGATGGAAGAGCCGAAGGAAAAGAGTAATTGAGAGGTGATGCAGTGTCAAGTAAAACTAAGGAATTGGCATAGTACCTATGTCACTTACCTTATTAGCAATTTTGCCTGGAAGGGACTGAGGAAGAAGGCGAAGTGAAAGGGGGTCATATCTATGAAAAAAACTTCTAAGGAACGCAAAGGGATAATGGCTAGTAGTGGCACTTGGATGTGGTGGGGTGGCGTCTGTTGGACTCTTGGTGTTGTATTCACTGTGTTTGGAATTATTAGTGAGGCTACGAACATCATTATTGGCTTAAAGCCAATGTCTTGGTTCCTGCTGGCAATTGCTGCTTTTGTGTCTAGCATACCTGAATACATTGGCTGGTTGGTGACTGTGTATCTAGATTCCATGGAGACTAAAAGCAAAAAAGTGAACTAGAAAACTGTTAGAAAGCTATTAATGTGATTTTGTATATCAGATGGACACTATTTGGACACCAAATTTGTAGAACCAAAGACCCTCGAGATCTTTTTGAACTGGGTAGTTGATGCACAATTATCTGACTAGCGCAATGTTCATTTTTCGTTTTTTATGCCTCAGCTATTGACAAATATTTCTTATTTATTATACTAAAAGAAATCAAAATTTGTTAAGAGCCGAAAAAGGCAAACTACCCAGAGAGGTAGGGCGCAAAGTTGTGGGTCGCCGAGAGGTGATTGCCAGGCTGCCGAAGCTCTTTGATTCAAGCAACTCTATTCTGAGAAAAGAAGAGACTCGTTAGGTTCCAAGAGAAAACTCACGCTGAACATCTTTCCAAGTTATGCCGAGCCTCCGAACTGAAGAAAGAATTCAATCCTTTTGAGATACCTCTAACCACTCCATTGAAGAGCTTTCCGGGAAATGTTGGTTTGAGTACGGGCACCCGAAAGATGTAAGGTGGCAGAGCTTGCCTCTTTTCCGGCCTATCTTCGATGCTCACCCAGAGTAGGTTCACTGGACTTTTCGGTACTTCTATCAACGCTGGAGGCAAAGGTACAACCGCAATCCAGGAAACTGGAAATAAAAGGCAAGAACAACAGAAAGCAATGAAAGAACTGGATGGTTTAACTAAAAAACCAGAAGGTAAAAAAATGGTTAAAGAAGAGTCTGCGTGGGAAAGTGATTACGCCCAAAAATGCATTTTGTTATTTGGCGGGCATAACCTAAAAACCGTTCATTTTGGTGATATAGGGTCTTTAACATACTGTCGAATTTGTGGTACTGGCGAATGGATTAGAATGCGAAAAGAGCCAATAGCAGAAACAGCAAAAAATAATGGGATTATCTTATTTCCTGGGCCTGTCTCGCTAGTAGAAGGCGAAAAGACACTCATCGAAGAGGCATTAAAAAACACCCGATGGAATCAAACTGAAACAGCTAGGATATTAGGAATACATAGAAATACCCTGCGACGGAAAATAAAGCAATTCAACATTTATTAAAACTACAAAAAGTCCTCTATCAAGAACTATGAGACCATAAAGGCATTAGAGTAAGAGTTAGATTCTATAAAAATGTCAGCAAGATCAGAAGCACCTACATCACCTCCCGCTGGTTCCCGGGACGAAGACAATTGAAAGTCCACCTTCCTTGGGGAAAAGTAGCTCTATGAGCACCCTTGATTTATTTTCCAACAAACCTAACCAGATTTAGCGGAAAATGTGCAAGGAGCCAAAAATGGGCAAACAAACCCATCTTAAAATTCTGAAGTATGTGGGTATTAGTCTAGTCGTTGTGATTGCTGGCCTCATAGTTGGTGTCTACGCGTACCTGCAGTGGACGCTACCAAAAATGAAGGGAAGGACTGAGTTGAAGGGCCTGATTGCCCAGGTGGATGTGATCCGGGACAAATGGGGAGTACCTCACATCTTTGCACAAAACAAAAAGGATCTTTTCTATGCTCTCGGTTATGTCACCGCCCAGGACAGACTTTTTCAGATGGACCTTATGCGCCGTGTGGGTAGTGGAAAACTGGCTGAGATATTGGGCGAGGACCTCGCTGCGACCGATCATTTCTTCCGGATTCTTTCCGTGATGTGGCCCGGGGAGCGGATCAACAAGATGCTCAAAGGGCAATATCGTGAGGCTACGGAGGCTTATGCGGCCGGCGTCAATGAGTTTATCGAGACCCACCAAAAGTCTCTCCCTATCGAATTCAGAATCCTTGGCTATGCGCCCGAGCCTTGGAAGATGAACGATGGCACTTACATTCATCTTTACATGGGATGGGCTCTTCAAACCGGTTGGAGTGGGGATCTTACGTTGATGAAACTCGTGGAAAAGCTTGGACAGGAGATGGCTGATGAGGCAATGCCTCCCTATCCAGGCGATGGTCCCACCATCATGCCCGAAGGAATACGAAGCTTCGCTCAATTTTTCCAGAGTCTGCACCCATCCCATAACCTGGCTGAGAAAATGCTGTTATCCTGTGAGACGCTGACCGGGAGCAATGGGTGGACCATTTCGGGGAAAAAGATGTCCGGGGGGATGCCCATTCTCGCCAACGATCCCCATCTCGATTTGTCGGCCCCTTCGGTCTGGTATGAGGTTCACATTCAGGCTAACGATCTGGATGTTGCGGGGGTGACTCTTCCCGGAATCTCTGCAGTAGTGATCGGAAACAACAGGAACATCGCCTGGGGACTCACCAACGTTATGCTGGATGATATGGACTTTTACATAGAAAAGATCAACCCCGACAATCCCTACCAATATCTCTACAAGGGAAAGTGGGAGGATATGAAGGTTGTGGAAGCGGTCATCAAGGTCAAAGGAAAGGAGCCGCTGACTAAGGAGATACGCATCACCCGGCACGGCCCCATCGTAAGCGAGATTCATCCAGGGCTCAAAGAGGTTCTTGCCATGCGTTGGACCTTGAACGATGACCTGGGAGGGACTGAATGCTTTATGGACGTCAATACTGCCAAGAACTGGGAAGATTTCAAAGACGCCGTACGACATTATCATGGACCTGCTCAGAACATAGTCTACGCCGACGAAGGTGGCAATATCGGCTACTACCTTTGCGGGCGAATCCCCATCCGGGCCAACAAGAATGAGGGATCTCTCCCCATGCCCGGATGGGATGGGGCCCATGAGTGGAAGGGTTATGTTCCCTTTGAGCAGAACCCCCACCTTTACAATCCGGAGGCGGGTTTTGTAGTAACGGCCAATAACAAAACGGTACCCGACGACTATCCGTACTACATCAGCCGCTACTTTTTTCCTAAATATCGAGCCGAAAGGATCACTCAGCTCATTCAAGGGAAGGAAAAGCTATCGCTGGATGACAACAAGCAGATTCAGACCGATATTTATTCGATCGAGGCAGAGGAAGTCACGCCAATCATCCTCAAGGTCTTGGAGGGGCAGGATCTTGACTCTGAGGGCAGAAGGGCCCTAGAACACTTGAGAACCTGGGATTTTTTCACTTCCGATACTAGTGTCGCGGCGACTTTATTCCACGTTACGCAGATGAAGCTGATTAAAAATATATTTGAGGATGAGTTGGGGGAGGAGCTCTATAGAGAATACATCACCACTTGGCCCAGTGTCATTAAAGCTTTCCGGGTGATCATGGCCAAAGCGGATTCCCGGTGGTTCGATGATGTTAGCACACCTGATGAGAAAGAAGGGCGGGATGACATCGTCCGAAAGAGCATCCAAGAAGCGGTGCAGGAGCTTAAGGCGAAACTCGGGAAAAATATGAGAAAATGGCACTGGGGAAGGCTTCACCGTCATTTCTCTGGACATCCGGTCTTCAGGGACGTTAGATTCCTTAAACACTTCTTCAATATTGGCCCCTTTCCTATAGGAGGAAGCCCTAGCACTGTAGCCCTGGCAGCCTACAGCTTCACTCAACCCTATGTCAGCAGTTTCGGTGTTTCCGCTCGGCAGATTATCAATTTCTCCGACCGAGCAAACGATGTCCGGGTCATCAACAGTGGTTGCTCAGGTCAATTCAACAGTAAGTTTTACCGCAACCAGAGCGAATTATGGCGCAACGCCGAGTATCACCCCGTCTTGATGAGTCGGCACGATGTTGAGCAAAATGCTGTTGCCACCTTGGCCCTGCTCCCTGAAGGCAGGCCCGAGTGAAATAGGCGATCCATCCCAAGCTTAGGGCTGTCGGGGAGGATGCCTAACCATATAATCCCCTTCATACTCCGGGGCGGGAGCCAAACGAAATTCGAAGTTTTTTCGAAAACCTCAGGGGTGAGATAGAAATTCCAATCTATGATCCGCCAGCCCATTTGAGAGCAGAAGATTCAAAGTCGTGATCGATATTCCCCAGACGCAGGCCAAATCCCAACACCTGTCAATCTGTTTGGGGAACTCTGGTATGTGGATTTTTTTTGATGCCCAAGAGAACAAACCATTCAAGCATAATCAAAAGGAGCAGAGCCTCAAAGTGGAACAACTAACCGTCTTTACAAGGCAAGATGCGTTGCACGCTTTCATCCGCGAATACCTGTTATTCTCTAGGAGGTCATCTGCTCCAGCATTTAACTTAACTATAGAAAATTATTAGTCAACCTCTCGCCAGCAAATCCCAAAATCCTCACCAAACCACACTTTCAGGGGTTTGTCAAATTAGTCAAAAGCTATCAAAACAGGGCTTGTTTTTGACACCCGGCCCTTTTCAGCTAGGATAATAATGGTCACTCAAAACTTTTAAGCCTAGGTAAATTTAGAGCTCCTCATATTAAGAGATTTTCTTGAAGCTAGTCGAGGGAAAGAGGGTTTCTTCGGCAAAGCTAACCCTTGAGTAGGAGGAGAGAGTTAAAGACAAGGTCATTGGAGGGAGAAATGAGAGAAGGCAGGAACTTGAAAAAGGTTAGCGAGGATAAAATGAACTCTTTTCTAAATAGAAAGGTGAGTTTCGAAGGTACATTTTTCCTTGTGGTTAACTTTGCCGACACCCTTCACACCACATTTTTAATCCAGCTTGGGTTAGCAGTAGAACTTAACCCGGTAATAAAACTGCTACTAAAACATGGTATGCCGGTCTTTCTTGCATGGAAGATTGTAGTTATTGGCATTTTAATTTTAGCTCTCGAATTACTTAGAGGCGCAGGGAAAAATAGTAGGTTTGTAAAACTCTCCCAATGGGTGGCTATTATTGCCTACCCATCACTCATTCTTTTGGCAAATTTTCTTTTCCCATATCTAAAAATCCTTTGGAGGCTGGGGTAAAAAGAGTGGAGTTCAAGGATATTCACTGAAAAGGCAGAGGAAGGCTATAGGCTAAAAGTTAATTATCTACAAGAGATTTTTTCAAGCCAGTTGTCGGATAGAGAGATTTTAGGAAAACGGGGATGATCTTTGGCCTTGCACCTTAGCTCTAATAAGGCAGGCTCCTTAGCCCGGGCAGACCATGACCCTGCCGGGGCTAAGTCGGGTTCCTAATTTTATTTCTCTGCCCCCGTTAATTGAAAAACACCCACCTTAAACACATCAAAACATACCTGACAAAAAACCCTCAAAAGAGGGATATTTTGACATTATATCTCCCAAAATTGACAAAGGTAAAAACTGGTATATGTTAACACTACACATAAAGAGGAGGAGAGTTATGAATATGGAAAGTTATCAGTTCAAGT
>JBHIEA010000055.1:0-9752 GCA_046760365.1 bacterium | reverse complement strand
TCCAGTGTGGGATACCTCTACCGGTATTCCGACATTGTAAATAGAGCCAAGGAAGAGGTAAGTAAGAGAAAGATTGCTCTCATTCTGGGCCACTATCTTTGTCCCATGCCCTCCATTCGGTGGTGGAGAAACAAAAATGAATCAGGGGGACAAATTGTGGAACAAACCACCCATATCTTTGACCTGGCAAGGTATCTCGTGGGAGAAGTGGATACCATCTATGGCCAAAGATCGAGAGGCCTCATGGAGGATGTGGAAGATTATAGTCTAGATGATGCTTCCTGTGTAAATCTTCACTTCCAAAGTGGAGCTGTAGGCAGCATCTCCTCCGCCTGCACTCTTAAAAGGGGTCGTGATTGGGGAATTAACCTCATTGGTAAAGGTTTCAGGATTGACCTTCTCCTCTCGGCCCATCTTTTAATAATCAGCAACGGAAAGAGGAAAGAAATAAGGATGCAAACTGATCCCTATCAGGCAGAAGACGAAGCTTTTATTGAAGCGGTGAAAAAGAATAAGCCCGAAATAATCCGGTCAACTTACTCCGATGCCCTGAAGACCCTGAAACTTACCCTGGCTGCTGATTCCTCTTTAGAAAAGGGGAAGATAATCAGCTTATCCAGCTTCAAATAATATCCAGAATGTAGTAGGTGAGCCAGGGGATCCAATTTCAGCAAAAATCCTAAGAGGAACTCTCGCCATGATGCTTTCCTGGGGTATAGCTTTTGATAAATTGGAGTGAAGATCCCAGACTTTAAATCTCAGATCACTTTGCTAAGACTGTCAATTAGTCTTAAGTTTTCTTCCCTTTTTCTAACCGCTACCCGAAAAAATTTATCATTGAGGCCAGCGAAATTACTACAATCTCGGATAAGAATCCCCCTCTTAGCCAACTCCTCCTGGAGCTTTGATGAAGAAAACTTGGTTTCGATCTTGACCAGAATGAAGTTAGCTTGGGGAGGATAGGGCTTCAGACCCTCAATTCGGGAAAGCTGACCAAATAAAAATTCACTTTCTTTAGTTACAGCTTCCCGGATCCTGTTTATTCTCTGGTTATTCCTCAAAAGATACGCACCGGCAACCTGGGCCAAACAGTTAACTGTCCAGGGCTCCTTTAAACCAGCCATCTTCTCAATTAGGTGCCTGCCTCCAACCCCATAGCCAAGTCTCAAGCCGGCAACCCCAAAAAACTTAGTAAAAGACCTTAAGACAAGAAGGTGATTTCTCTTCGGGGCCTCCTTTACCAGACTTTCCCCGGGATGTTTAAAATCAAGATAGCTCTCATCTAAAATAAGGGTTATCTTCCTCTCTTCGGTTACTTTTACCAGCTCAAGCAGCTCATCTTTCGAAAAAAATGTACCCGTCGGATTATTAGGGTTGCAGGTAAAAATAGCCTCAACGCCTTCTGTCGCCTCGATGATTTTTTGGATGCCGATCGAGAATCTTTGGTTTTCTTTAAGGAATAATAATTTTGGTTCTCCCCCACACGCTTTTAAGGCGCGCTCATACTCAAGGAAAGTAGGAGCAAAGATGAGAGCTTTTCGGGGCAGGAGAGCTCGTGCGGCCAGATATATAAGTTCCGTTGACCCATTGCCAGCAAGAATATTTTCTCTATCTACGGTTAAATATTGGCCTATTTGATTAATCAACTGGGCACACTGAGGATCAGGATAATGGTAAATCTCCTTTAAGTTAACTCTCACTATCTTTTCTATTCCCAGGGAGTTTGCCCAGGGATTTATGTTGGCACTGAAATCAAGAATCTCATTCGGTGACAGACCATATCTTTTAGCTGCTTCCCTGTGATTACCGCCATGGGAATAACTACTGCTTTTCATCTTAACACTGCCTCTCTTCCTTTGATTTCAACGCATCTAGGACCCCCTGCGAATTTTTCACCAGAGTAGCATTAGCTTTTAACCCACGGTAAAGCTTGGTTGCTTCTCCTTTAGTATAATCTCGCGTCTCAATTGGCTCTTTTTCTACAATAATCAAATTTTGAGCCTCTCCTGCTGAGATTAAATTCTTGATGTTGGCAAATCCGATGGGTATATTGGTTAATATCACATAATCTGCTTGCTTGATCAATTCAAGATTTTTTTCATGGTTCTTCTTAGTTATGGGGGAAAAGGGTTTTTCTTCAACCATGTCTAGTTCCAAAGCCTTGGCAGTAATATAATCCGAATCTCCTCTATTTATAACCCCCAGACTGACATTATAACCATTATCCGCCAGCTCATTCATTAAAGAGACCGCACTACCAGAACCTGCTACTACATGGACTCTGGCCTTAGTGGCTTTAATTGTCCTTTTTCTTTGAGGATGAATAATCAATCTGCCTGAAATATCATCCTCTTTAACCGTAACTTTTATTCCGTATACCTTTTCTATATTTTTTTGAGTAAGAACATCTCGCGCCTCGCCGGCTGCAAATATCCCTCCTTGATAGAGCAGGATCAGTCTGTCGCAATACTGCGAGGCAATATTGAGATCATGGAAAACAGCTATGACCACCATTCTTTCTTCTTTATTCAATCTCTTAATCAGGTCCAGTATCTCTATCTGGTAGTTGATGTCAAGGTGGTGGGTGGGCTCATCAAGTAAAAGAACTTTAGGTTCCTGAGCAAGAGCCCTGGCAATAATAACCCTCTGTTTTTCACCCCCGCTTAGCGTATTAATAGGCTTTTCAGCAAGATGCCATGCATTGGTTAGCTCCATTGCTTTTTTGGCAATGGTAAGATCTTTCCTGCCCTCTATTTGAAATCTATTCAGATGAGGAGTCCTACCCATAAGTACTACTTCCAACACGGTGAAGGCAAAACCAATCACGGACTCCTGAGGTACCACTGCCAAAGTTTTAGCTATTTCAGAACTCTTTAAAGTGTAGACATCTCTTTCATTGAGAAGGACTGTCCCTATATGGGGCTTTAATACCCTACTGATACTCCTAAGCAGGGTCGATTTACCGGAGGCATTCGGTCCTATAACTCCAACAAAGTCACCTCCCTTAGCTGCAAAATTAATATTCTCTAAAACATTTGCAGCCTCATAGCGACAAGCGATATTGTTAATTCGAAGGGTGACTGATTGCATGACCATAAGCCTCTTAAAACATTGATCTCTTTTTTGTTCGCAAAAGATATATAAAGAAGGGAGCACCAAAAAGTGCTGTAATTATGCCTACAGGTATTTCTGTAGGAGCAATGACTGTTCTCGCCAGAGTGTCAGCCCAAATCAAGAAAATTCCCCCTACTAAGGCAGAGCTTGGCAAAAGGACTCTATGATCGGGCCCTACCAAAATTCTCATAATATGGGGTATTACGAGACCTACAAACCCGATTATTCCACTTACTGACACCGCAGCGGCCACAGTTAGCGAAGTTGAAAGTATTATGATTTTCTTCAGGGTTTCTACCTCTATTCCCAGCCACTGGGCAGGCTCTTCCCCCAGAAGTATTACATTCAAATCCCTGGCAAAGATATAAATGAGAATCGTACCAAAGCATATGAAGGGAACCACCATCATAACATGATTCCAGTTGCGTCCCCAAAGTCCTCCCATCAACCAGAATACAATTCCGTGTAGCTTTTCACCGGCGGTATACATCAAAAAAGAAATAATGGCTGATAAGAAAAGAGTCACCGCTATTCCGGCAAGTAGCAATGTACTAACCGGCAGCTTCCCCCTAACAGAGGCAATGTTATAAACTAAGAAAATAGTAGCGGCACCACCCATAAAAGCCATTAAAGGCATGGTGTAGAAGCCAAATATGGTCAGTCCAAAAACTATGGTAAAGATCGCCCCCAGGGCAGCGCCCGATGAGATTCCCGTAATATAGGGGTCTGCCATGGGATTTTTGAACAATCCCTGCATAGCTGTTCCTGCCACACCAAGAGCTGCCCCTACCAGCATCCCCAGGATAATCCTCGGCAGTCGAATCTCCAAGATTATGGTGGCTTCACCAACTGACCAGGAAGGAATAATTAGATTTTTTATTAAAGGTAACTTAGCCACTAATATTTTAAAAACAACCCATGGAGATATATGTGCAGCACCCAGAGTGGTTGTTAGAACCACAGTTAATCCTAAGATCACTGTAAGGTAACTTATGATTAATTTCCAATGGAAAAATTTCTTGAAGTAGTTTTTATACAACCCTCACCTCCTGGTGGTTCATTTCTTAAATAACTCTGGATGGATGAACCTGGCCATCTTCTCTAATGCATCTACTATTCTCGGCCCAGGACGAGACACGATATCTGCATTAATCCCATACACCCGATTGTTCTTAACTGCGTCTACGTTTTGCCATCTCTGCCTACTTTTGACTCCTTCAACTGAGGCTGTTATACTGCCATGCCAGAAAGAGATAATAATCACCTCTGGATTGCGTTTAATTAGTGTCTCTAAGTTATATACAGGATATTTGGCTGCAGCATCTGAGGCAATATTAACTCCTCCAGCCGAGTGAATTAAATCGTTAATAAATGTGCCTGGACCCGCTGTCATCAAAGGGTCGTATTGAACCTCGTAAAATATGGTTGGCCTTTGACTGGGTAGTAGACCCTTAGTCTTATCAGTCACAGCCTTGACCCTTCGTTCTAAATTAACTCTCAATTCTCTAGCGGCTTCCGGTTGTCCGGCAGCCTTCCCCACCAATCTTATGTTTTCCAGTACCTCCTCAATACTCTTGGCATCTAGAGCTATCACCGTCAGGCCAAGCCTTTCCAACTCTTTGACCACAGCCTTTTGTACCCCACAACTAGCAAGAACCAGGTCTGGTTTCAAGCTGACAACTTTTTCGATGTTAACCGTGGAAAAACCCCCGATTTTTGCCTTATTTTGAGCCCCTAATGGGTAATTACAGTATTCTGAAACGGCAATGACCTTTTCTCCTAACCCCAGGGCAAAAAGTATTTCTGTATTTGAAGGAGCGAGCGATATTATGCTCTGCGGCTGTCTGCTTAGAGTCACATTCCTTCCCAAATCGTCTGTAACGCTCACGGGGAATTCACTAGCCGCCAAGATTTCACTAAGTCCGCTGAGAGCGGTCAACATCAGAATAGCCATTAGTATCAATGACTGGAGCTGTGATCTTTTATTTTTCACAACCTTCACTCCTTTTTTGTTTTTTTAGTATTGTCAAAAATATTTGCCTTTTTGAATTGGTAGCCGCAGGATTTATCCTGCGTTTCATGAAATAATATCTTCCAAGCTAAAATCCAGGTAACCGGTATTTCTTTTCTCTTTATTCATAAGGCTTTTTGCGTTTCTTTCATATTATTTTTAACATTACCTTGGTTTTTATACTACCGCAAAAATAGATTTTTCTAGAGTAGGCTCGAAAGCCCCCATAGAATGAGCACTTCCCCCCCAAAAAAAATGCTTGAGATGACCCACATTAGATGAACTGCCTCGATAATATCCTCCTTATCTCTTTGCTTGGCCTGAGCACCTAAGATGGGCTTAGAAATTCTTTCCCTTTGATAGTAATTTACTCCGCCGAGCTGGATTCCCAGGGCGCCAGCAAAACCAGCTTCTGGTATACCAGCGTTGGGTGAGGGAGATTTTTTTCCATCTCTGAGAATGGTGTAGAGAGCACTCAGTGTTCGCTTCCTCAAGATAAGGCTAGCTAGGGGAACGAGCAGGATGCTGAGGCGAGCGGGAATATAGTTGGCTACATCATCTAGCTTCGCCGAAAACCAGCCAAAATAAAGGTATCTTTCATTTTTATAACCAATCATAGAATCCAGAGTATTAATAGCCTTATAAGCTAGGGCAAGTGGAGCTCCCCCGAGAGCAGCATACAATAGAGGTGAAATAATACCGTCAACACTGTTTTCGGCAACTGTTTCCACTGTAGCCCTGATAATCTCATCCTGATTCAACGCTTGGGTGTCTCTTCCCACGATGAAAGAGAGTTTTTTCCGAGCCTCCTTGATGTTCCCTGATTTTAATGAGCGGTAGACAGATCTTGCTTCTCGGCCTAAACTTCTGGTAGAAAGAGTGGTGAAGATGAGGAGAGTGCTGAGGGCAAATCCTGCCCACCTATTAGTTTGCTCGGCGAACCGGATAGCAAAAAAGCTCCCTGCATAGACTGATCCTACTACTGCTATGGCTATGATCATCCCTGCTAGCACCTCAGTCGAGACAGACTTTCTTGAAGTATGGGAATTTATACCTGTACCGAGGTGCGTTTCTCGGCAGTGACTTTCGGGAGATGCTTGCCGTCTAAGACGGAAAGAGGGTTCCTGTGGACCACGAAGAAATAAGGCCGAGGTATTTCTTAACTTTTTCTCGAGAAACTCTGCGAGTTTCCCCATACCCCTGACCGGATGAGGCAGCCATCTCGGGTCACCAAAAATCAAATCTAACAAATAGGCTAAGACGATACTTAATAATTTCATAGCTGACCTACGTAATCTCTCCAGTTTCAGAAGAAAGTTTATGGCTGCCCTATGCTCGGTGTGTTTCCAACGTTGCCGCTAAGTTCTACTCTTATCTGTCTACCGCGGCTTGGTAGATTTGTTCCCCAGGGGCCTTCATGATACATGAAGGCCTGAGGAGAACTTATGCGTTAGGCCTTATAGACCCGCCTTCATCGCGGCTGCCTTATGGAAAACACCTCGCCGGGCAGCAACGTCAAGAGGGTTTTCCCCTAAAACTGGATTATTCCTTATCTTCTAGAATACATCTTGAGATATCCAGGAGCAAATGTTGAGCTCTTTGGACAATTCTCGTCTCAAGTATTATCATCCTCTTTTTAAATAAGGGACCATCGGTGACCAAGGTGTGATACTCGCCGGCTTCACCACAGGGAGTAATGCTCTCGATGCGGGTTATATCTTTAACAAACTCATCATCAATTTTGCAGCCAACCCACCTCTCATCTAAAACTCCTGAGTTTATCGCCACTACAATTGCCTGGAATCCTAAATTTATAAAATCCTCAAGAATTTTCTTTTGGGCTTTTCCCCAGAGTGGTAGATATGCTCGAATGCTGGTTTCTTTGCAGACTCTCTTCACCCAGGTCCGATGGGGCTCTAAGTCTATATCTCCGAAGACACCCCCCTCTATCCCTCCCTCTTTTAGCTCTAACACTACCTTTTTGAAATTATCTTCGTAACTTTCCCAGCTTGTTTTTCTCTGAATAAGAGGGATACCTATCGCCTCTGCTTGAAGTGATAGAACTCCTCGGGCTAGTCCATGGGTTCTCGATCTTGAACCGTCCTCACCAGTCATATTGAGAAGATAAGAAGGGGCGAGTCCATTAGCTTTTGCCTTATAACAGGCTAGACCACTTTCCTTTCCGCCACTCCAGGAAACAAATACCTTACTCATTCTGAATAGTCCCACAAATGCGGCAGTGGTTTGCTTCTTTTTCTATCCCTGCTCCACATCCAGCACAAGCTACTTGACCCGCTTTAGGAGAGGGAATCTCTCCTGCCACTTTTCGATATATTTCATAACAGTAAAGATGCTCTTTGCTCATAAATTTCACCGGATAAAGCCTTCTTTTTTCTTCAAATTCTTCATCGGAAATCTTCTCCGAGATAATCCTGCGAAGTCTTCTTGTCCCCGAGCCGTATTCCAGGGGCCTTTTGTCCTGCCAGATAATATTTGGTGGCAGGACATCTCCAAAAGCCTTGCGTAGGATCCATTTGCCCCATCTCTTTTCCCCCTCGACCTTTATCTTAAGCTCCTTCGGTATCTCTAGAGCCAGCTCGATCATCTCGCGAGAAAGATAAGGCTGCTTTATTTTGACTCCCAACTTCTGACCGAGAATATTGGAGGAAAAACACATCTTGTTCTTAAGTCCTCGTATATAGCTTTCTGGATCAGGCAAATCAAACATGAAGCTGTAGCCAGCGAACAATTCATCACTACCATCCCCGGTCATCACGCGTTTTGCTCCTTTTTCTTGGGCCAATTTCAATCCAAAGTAAGTAGTTATATCATTGGGCATAGCCGGATCGAAACTTTTTAAAATCCCAATTACTGCGGGTATAGAATCAACTGCTTCCTTAATACTAATCATCCGGTGATCCCAGTTAATGGGAAGGCTCCGGGAAGCCATCTTAGCGTACTCTCCATCTTCTCCATGGGGCGCCAGAGTAACTGTAAATGCGCTAACTCCAGGAGCAAGCGCGGCAAGGATACTGGAATCCAGGCCACCAGAAAATAGAAGCCCGTCAGCCTCACTCTTATCTACAGCATTTTTAAGTCTGGTTCGTATCTCGTCCATCAAGACTCTCATCAAAGCACCTTTTGGAGGCTATTACAGAAAACACACACTATTGCCTTAAAGTTTAGATGGCATGAACTCCACCTAAACTGCAAATGGAAAAAAGTGCCGTCAGTTCGATGATTTCATTGAGAGCTCCCAGAGTATCACCGGTAACTCCTCCAATTCGGCTCTTAAAATAGAGCGTTGAGAGATAGGTTATCCCTAAACATACTCCCATAATATAGAGGAAGGGAACTTTAAATATAACCAGCCCCAGGATAGTTACAGGTAAGCTTGTCCAAAAAATAGTCCCTTCTCTCTTAAGAGGGGTAAACGCCTTCGCCAGCCCTTCCATACGGGCATAGGGAGCCAGACAAGCCGCCAGGACCATAGACCATCTGCTAACCGTCGGGGCGAGGAGAAGAGTCCCCATCTTTAGGGGAGGCTCTATCTCTAGAAGGAGAAGAAACTTCAGTCCCAGAAGGCTCACCAGAGCCACTGTACCTTTAGCTCCACTAAGGGGGTCTTTCATTATTTTTAGTCTTTCTTCCTTAGTTTTACCCCCGGACAGTCCGTCGATGGTATCCATGAACCCATCCAGGTGGAGGGCCCCGGTGATAAAGACCCAGCCTACAAGCACCAGCGCGTTAACCAGAAGGGGTGAGAAGATAAGGAAGCTAATTCGATGGACTAAAAAAAGAAACCCCCCAATAAAGAGTCCCACTACCGGGAAAAAAATCATAGAGGAGGCTAACACTTTCTCTTCTCTTTCCCTCGCTGCAACGCCCAAGGGAAGAATGGTCAAAAAGCGAAAAGCTGCTAGGAGGCTTCTCAATTTACTCTCCTCAAGAATATCTCGGGACTCTTCCCCTCCGTCGCTGTATATCATCTTCGAGGAAAGTCCCTCGATACACGTGTAAATCTTCTTAATACTAGTACTTTCGTGGTGCTACTAAGAGGTGTTTGCTTCCTCTTCCCGGGATACGCACGCCTTTTCAAAAGTAGCCATTTCATTGAGAACTTTGACTCCCAGCTCCACTAGTTTCATACCCAGAACTGCCCCTGTGCCTTCGCCGAGCCTCATATTCAAGTCCAGCAGGGGAATCTTATCCAGATGATTAAGAGCGATTCTGTGTCCTTTTTCTTGGGATCTATGCGCGGCAATAAGGTAATCCTTTAAATAGCGACAAAGCTCACAAGCTATGAGAGCACTGGCAGTAGAAATAAAGCCATCAATAACTATGGGAACCCTATGGGCGGCAGCCGCTAGAATACAGCCCACCAATCCTCCTATCTCAAATCCTCCTACCTTACTCAAAATATCAAGTGGATCTTGAGGGTCAGGCTGATTGATCTTAAGAGCCTTCTCAATGACTTCTATTTTTCTCCTGAGTCTCTCATCATCTATCCCCGTTCCTCTACCAGTAACATCTTGAACTCCAGATCCAGTTATGCAGGCTACAATGGCACTACTAGAGGTGGTATTAGCGATGCCCATATCTCCGGTACCGACTATATCGACCCCAC
>JBHIEA010000054.1:0-9824 GCA_046760365.1 bacterium | reverse complement strand
CAAAGTATCTGCCTTAGCTAAATTTTCGGTAAGTTTAAATAGATATCTTTTTTCCACCATTCCTAAAAGACGAGCTACATCCTTTTCCGATACATTCCCCTCAGCATAGGAAATAGACTGGTCAAGAACTTTTTCCGCATCTCTCATACTATTTTCGGCACCTTCAGCAATCAAGCCGAGCGCCTCGGCGGTCACAACAATCTTTTCCCTTCTTACTATTTGCTCTAGCCTCCTCAGAATGTCAGAGGTAGCAATCTTTCTAAAATCAAATCTTTGACAGCGAGAGACAATGGTGGGTGGAAGTTTATGGGGACTGGTGGTGGCGAAAATAAAAACAACGTGAGAGGGGGGTTCCTCCAGGGTTTTAAGTAAAGCGTTAAATGCAGGGTTGGTAAGCATGTGAATCTCATCTATGATGTAGACCCTGAATTTACCCCGGACAGGAGAAAATCTTACTTTCTGCCTTAAGTTTCTTATCTCGTCAATTCCCCTGTTGGAAGCTCCATCTATTTCTAGAACATCCAGAGACTCGCTTCTCATTATTTCCTTGCAACTGTCGCACCGATTACAAGGAGTAGCAGTAGGGCCGATCTTGCAATTCAAAGCCTTGGCCAGAATGCGTGCCGTGGAGGTCTTTCCAACCCCCCTTTGTCCGGTAAAAAGGTAGGCATGAGCAACTCGACCCAGGGAGATGGCATTTCTTAAAGTACGCACCACGTGCTCCTGTCCTACCACTTCTTCAAACAATTGGGGACGCCATTTCCTCGCCAAAACCTGATAGACCATGAAAAACTCCTCTGGTGGAGATGGGGGGATTCGAACCCCCGACCTCTTGCATGCGAGGCAAGTGCTCTACCCGCTGAGCTACATCCCCACAATTTTTTACTACGAATTCTTAATTTGTAAATATTCAGTGAAGGACGTTCTATGTTGTTGACTGCGAAGAGCAGAGCGACTAGCCGCACCCTTTAGGGTGCGCATAAACGCAGGCTAAGACTTTGCGCAGGCTAAAGCCTGCGGCTACCGAGATTCCTTGCTCGCGATGACGGGGTCCACTGAGTATTTACCTTAATTTACTCATAATCTTAGTGGAATTCTCAGAAAAATCAAGTCGCTCCCCAGTCCAGTTTCCCGGTGGCCTTTTTGCGGCAAACAGAAAAAAGGAGAGCCTGTTCAAGGATTTTCCTCCTCTTTACTGCTCGAGATTGGCTTAAAAAATAACGTGGAGGTTGAACCAGGTGGGATTTTCATAGCAAAAATATTTTAAAAATTTGCCGGGGATGGATAGACTTCTTAGCAAAGTCTCTATGAACGATAAAGAAAAGTATTTCCCTGAGACAAGCTTTAACCAGCGGAAGGTTTTTCCGGGGCAGATTCTAATTGGGAACGAAGATAACTTACTAGAGCACTGTAGAAGTCCCGGTCTCCTGCTATTTCACCTTTACGTTCTCTCCTTTCCCCTTTGAGCCGGGCGAGATTTTTTATCTCCTGCTGGGTTTTTTCTGCGATTACCTGGGGTTGAGCGACCTGGATGGCTCCCTCCTCTGTTTTCCTTCTCAATTCCCTCAGTTGAGTCATTCTCCACTCTATTCGCGCAATTTCCAGGTCCAGTTCATCTATTTGCAGATCCAGCTTTGCCCTTCTTTCCTCGAGTTCTTTGATCCACTTTGCGATTTCACTCTCTCTTTCCGGCATACCCTTCTCTTTTTGAATCAAGCTGTTACTTAATATTATAGCATGTGGACTTGCACCTTTCCCACTAGCATACTTTCCTTCTTCCTCTGCTGAGCCGGACTAATACGAGGGTTGAGCCTCAGAGGAAAATCACCATCTGATATTTTGCTCTTTTGGGAAACTGCTTGGAGAAACTTGCTGCAGTGGGGGCATTTTTCAAAATGATGGTTTGTCATTTCCTAATATTCCCTGACTTTCAGCTCATTTCCCTCCATCTCAGCTACTTTTTCTCTATCATAGGCTATTTCTCAGCGGAGTTTTATAATAGGAAAAAGGGAATATTTGTCAACCCTGATTGGAAAAAAAAGATAAATAATCATTCCAGTCTCCCCTTGGAGGACACCGGAGTAGGAAAGGATTTTGGAATGATCAAACCCGGGATTCTAAGTTGAACTGGGGAAAATTCTGATGAACATTAGCTTGACTTCTTGGAGGATAATATTATTATAAAGTAGATAACCGCTTTTCCTGGGCGGTTGCAGGAGATTACGAGTTGAGGGATACGACAAAAGCAAAATTTTTTATCAGCTAGCTTTTGCACGAAAATTGGTAGTCGCAAGGCTCAGAGCTTGCGCAACCTGAAGGTTGCGACTACCTTATCTTGCTGAGCAAGCTCGTTCACTGCAAAAGTTGCTTGCCAAATAAGAAGGACAGTTTAAGGATAGGATCTCGCTGGAAGGGGGTGATAGACTAGCTCAAATACAAGACCGAGTCCAGGTATGAAATCTCCAAAAAGGAGGCTATCATTGAAAACAAAAGGATTAGAGTGGCTACTAGTAGTTGTGGTTCTGGGGATGGGTCTGGTGGCACCAAATCAACTGCTGGCTCAGGAGATCAAGAATCCTGATACCTTCATAGTTGCGGATATTGGGAAGGTGGACTCTCTGGATCCGGCGTGGGCTTACGATGATGCCAGTATTAACAAAATCCAGAACATTTATGAGCATTTGATATGGTATGAGCGGGAAAGAACCGATAGATTTGTACCTCAGTTAGCCACTGAGGTACCCAGTGTGGAGAACGGTCTGATCTCACCGGATGGCTTGACTTATACTTTTCCCATAAGACGCGGAGTGAAGTTTCACAATGGAGAGAGCCTCACTCCTGAAGATGTCGAATACTCTATTGAAAGGGCGATGGTACAGGACAGAGATGGAGGACCGGTATGGATGCTCTACGAACCCTTTTTGGGTCTCCATGGGTCCAGGGATGAAGAAGGCAACATAGTAGTGGATTTCAAGGATATAGATAAGGCAGTAGAGGTAAAAGGAGATAATGTCGTTTTTCATCTCAACAAGCCCTATCCTCCATTTCTCGCCATTTTGGCCGGCGGTTGGGCCTCCATTGTCAACAAAAAATTTGTGGTTGAAAATGGGGGTTGGCCGGGAACTGCCGAAACCTGGAAAGAATATAATAATCCCGCCCCGGGAAAGGAAACTCTTCATGCTATTGCCTGCGGAACCGGCCCTTTTAAACTGGAAAGATGGGAACCGGGAGTCCAAACCATCTTTGTCCGGTTCGATGATTACTGGAGGGAACCGGCAAAACTTAAAAGGGTAATATCAAAGGTAATCGAGGAGTGGACCACCAGGAAACTCATGTTGATGGCGGGCGATGCTGATACTATTTATGTCCCAGCGCAGTATCGAAAAGAGCTGGAAGGAGTGGAGGGAATAAGAATTTTCAAGGACCTGGCCACTCTGGATCTTGCTGCGGCGTTCTTTAACTTCAAGATCAATCCCGAGGGTAATACCGATATCGGCAGCGGCAAGCTCGACGGAAATGGAATTCCTCCAGATTTCTTTTCCGACAAGAATGTAAGGCTTGCTTTTGCCCATAGTTTTGACTGGGAGACTTACCTTAGGGACGTTTTCTTTGGAGAAGCGGTCCAGCCGGTGGGTCCTATACCGGTGGGAATAGCCTATCGCAACCCCGAGCAGAAAACCTATCATTTTGATTTAAAGACAGCGGAAGAATATTTTAAGAAAGCCTGGGGGGGTGAAGTCTGGAAAAAGGGATTCAAGTTTACTATCCTTTACAATGCCGGTAATACTCAGCGAGAAACTGCTGCCAGAATGATTGAGGAAAATGTTGAATCTTTGAACCCTAAATTTAAGATCGAGGTTCGGCCGGTAGAATGGGCAAACTACGTAAGGGATTTAGTACGACGGAAGTTGACCTTGTTCCTCATCGGCTGGGTGGCTGACTATCCTGATGCTCATAACTTTGTCTACCCGTTCCTGCACAGCCGGGGTGATTTCTCAGGATTCCAGAGTTACAAGAATCCCATCGTTGATGAGATAATTAGACGAGGGATAGAAACAACCGATCCCAAAAAGAGAAAGGCACTCTATTCGGAGCTGCAAATCATATATTATCATGATGTGCCGAGTGTTCCGCTACACCAGATGCTTCGCCGCCACTATGAGAGAACCTGGATGAAGGGATATTACTTCAATCCTGTCTACTCATCGAATGACGTGGGTGCCTATTTTTATCCTCTATCCAAAGGAGAGTAAATTACCCTTTTCCATCTCTGAGTTTGAGCTATTCGCCAGGGACTATTGTCTAAAAAGGGGCACGAGGCGGGGTCATACGGCCCCGCCTTTATTTACAAGCTAAAATCGAGAAAATGGGGCAAGGTAGCCGCAACCTTTAGGTTGCGCAGTTTTACGCAGGCCAAGGTCTTGCGCAGGCTGAAGCCTGCGGCTACCTCTGACTGAGGACGGAGGTCAGATGGAGTTAAAACATTATATCATGCGGAGACTCTTTTTGGTCATCCCGGTCTTGATAGGGGTTAGCCTCCTGGTGTTTGCTATTCTTTCTCTCTTTAGTCCGGCCCAGAGAGCAGCTGCCTTCATCACTGACATAAGACAGTTAAGAGACATTGAAGGAGTCATCAGGACTCATCGCCTCGACGCTCCCATTCACATTCAGTATTTTTACTGGATAGTCGAGGTATTTCGGGGCAATCTGGGTTGGTCTAAAACCGCTGAGCGTCCGGTTCTGGAGGCTCTCTTATATTTTCTCCCTAATACCCTGGAACTTGCTCTTTTTTCTACGCCTCTCATTATTCTAGTCGGTATCTATCTAGGAAGTATTTCGGCGGTTCACTCCGGTAAAGCCATTGACCACGCCACCAGAACCATGGCCATTATTGGCTGGTCGCTCCCCACCTTCTGGTTTGGACTGGTGCTCCTGATGATCTTTTATGGCTATTTTCGAGGACTGTTGCCTCCGGAGGCACTGGGGACACAAGCTAGCCTGTTTGTAGGATCTTCCGAATTTATAAGATTTACCAGGATCAATAGCATAGATGCTTTACTGAATGGAAAATTCTGGATTTTTCTGGATGCGCTCAGGCACCTTATCCTGCCGGTGATCACCTTAACTGTGGTTCAGTGCGCTCTGGTCATGAGAATTATGAGATCAAGTATGCTTGAGGCTCTGGGTGGAGGCTACATCACAACCGCTCGGGCCAAAGGAGCGGATGAGACCACGGTGGTTAAGAAACACGCCCGAAAAAATGCGATGATTCCGGTGGTCACCGTCTCCGGCTACATCTTTGCCTGGATGATGCAGGGAGTCGTTATTACCGAGACCATCTTTAATCGAAAGGGACTGGGGTGGTGGTGGGCCAGAGCTGCCGTGCAATTAGACGTTCCGGCAATTTTAGGAGCGGTGCTTTTTAGTGGATTGCTTTTTGTTCTTACCAATCTGGTGGTGGATTTGATCTATGCCTACCTTGATCCCAGAGTCAGATTGGAGTAATGAGGTTGAAAATAAAGGCCAAAACCTGGGAGGAATTTAGAAAGAGGACAGAGCCTAGACTCCAGGAAGTCAAGTTTTCCTTGAGTAGGGTAAGAAAAAGTCCCCTCTCTCTAGCAGGTCTTTTTCTGATTATTCTTTTTGTGAGCATAGCTATGGCTGCGCCTTATCTTGCGCCCCCAAAATATCGGCATGAGCCATACCGAATCCCCCGAGCAGGCTACAGTGCAACACCCAGGCCACCAAGTGGGGCGCATCCCTTCGGCACCACCGAAGGCCAGTACGACATTTATTATGGAGTAATCTGGGGAACCAGAACCGCTTTTCGCATCGGGTTTACAGTAGTAGGTAGCATCCTGATTATCGGAATAATTCTGGGTAGCGTGTCTGGGTACTACGGAGGAGTAGTGGACGAGATAATTATGCGTACGGTTGATAGCTTTATGTCTCTACCAACCTTAATCCTAGCTATGGCATTGGTGAGTGCTTTGGGCCACAGCCTGGACAATGTTATGAAAGCTTTAATTATAGTAGGGTGGCCACCCTATGCCCGATTGATCCGAGGTGATATATTACGGGTGAGAGAGGAAGACTACGTAGAAGCAGCTAGAGCAGTGGGATGTTCTGACTTGACTATAATTCTTAGGCATGTTCTGCCTAATGCCATTTACCCTCTTTTGGTAATGGCCTCTCTTGATGTGGGGGCCATGGTTCTTACTGCGGCAGCCTTGAGTTTCTTAGGACTTGGGGCTCCTATTGGTTATGCCGACTGGGGGCAGATGATCAGTTTTGCTCGGAACTGGATTGTTGGACCTCCGGGAAATCCCTTAGCTTACTGGTATGCGGTCACCATACCGGGGCTGTTTATTCTTCTCTTTGTCCTTGGATGGAATCTTCTGGGAGATGCTTTCAGAGATATCCTGGATCCTAAATTACGAAGAAGGTAAGGATGGCAGGTTTACTGTTAAAGGTTAAGGATCTAGTAACAAATTTCTACACCTACGAGGGCGTCGTTAAAGCGCTGGATGGGGTAAACCTCGAGATAGAAGATGGGAAAACTCTGGGACTGGTCGGTGAAACTGGATGCGGAAAGAGCGTAACCGCTCTGTCTATCTTAAGGTTAATTCAGCCTCCCGGAAAAATTGAACAGGGAAAGATTTATTTTAGACTTGGGGGGAAACCTTCTAAGAAGAGCAGCTATCTGGACCTACTAGAGCAAAGTGAGGCATTTATGAGGAAAGTGAGAGGAAATGAGATCTCCATGATTTTTCAGGAACCCAGCTCGGCCCTCAATCCTGTTTATTCCATCAACGATCAGGTCTCAGAGAGCTTTTTGCTTCATCGAAGGAGAGAGCTATCTGAAGGTGCGATCAAAGAAATAGAAGAAGCTCAAAAACCAGGCTCGGTCTTGAAGAAAATAGCCTATAAGATGGAGCAAGGGATGTACAGAAAAATGCTGGAGGATGAGAACTCTTATCTGGGAAGATTTCTTTCTCGTATCCCTGTCGTTAGAGTCTATGATCGTCAGTTAAAAAAATCAGCCAGAGAAAAGACCATTGAGATCTTAAGGAAGCTCGGAGTACCCCATCCCGAGGGCCTGGTAGATCGATATCCTCATGAACTAAGCGGAGGTATGCAGCAAAGAATAGTCATAGCCATGGCACTTGCTTGCCATCCCAAACTTTTAATAGCTGATGAACCTACCTCCAATCTTGACGTCACCATCCAGGCTCAGATTCTCGATCTCATTCGAAAGTCAAGTCAAGAGCTGGGGACATCGGTTCTTTTTATCACCCACGATCTGGGGGTGGTGGCAGAGATGTGTAATCGGGTAGCAGTAATGTATGCGGGAAATGTTTGCGAAATAAGCGAAGTAAAACCACTGTTTAAAAACTGTCTTCATCCTTACACTAAAGCACTTTTAGATGCAGTTCCCAAGCCAGGGAGTAAGGGAAAGCTCGAAAGCATAAAAGGCACCGTACCAAATCTAATAAATCCACCCTCTGGCTGCCGGTTTCATCCTCGCTGTCCTAACCAGATGGAGATTTGCTGCGAGATAAAACCGGAGCTTACTCGGGTGGAGAATAACCATCTGGTGGCCTGTCATCTCTTTACGGGACGGAAATAAAGATGAACATCTTGGTGGAGGTCAAAAAGCTAAAAAAATACTATCCCATTCAGGGAGGGATTTTTAAAAAAAGAGTAGGAGACATAAAAGCGGTAAACGGGGTGAACTTAAAAATTAGAAAAGGAGAGTGTCTCGGTCTGGTTGGAGAATCCGGGTGTGGAAAGACAACTCTGGGAAAGTCCATCCTTCGCCTGCTTAAACCAACCAATGGGCGCATCTACTTTGAGGTATCGGAAGAGATAAAACAGAAGATAGAGAAACTTGAAGAGTCGAGAGATTCAAATCCTCAAAAGCTCCGAGAACTTGAGAGAGTATACGATATTTCTAATTTTGAAGGAAGGAGATTAAAAAAGCTGAGAAGGAGGATGCAGATAGTTTTCCAGGACCCTTCGTCTTCTCTTAATCCTAGAATGCTGATCAAGGACATCGTCGGAGAACCTCTAGCGGTGCACGGACTGGCCAAAGGTTTGGAAAAGAGGGAGCGAGTAATAAATCTTTTGGAAAGAGTGGGACTGAGCGAGGATCACCTCTTCCGGTATCCTCATGAGTTTAGTGGAGGTCAGAGGCAGAGAATTGCTATTGCCAGAGCCCTGGCTACCAATCCAGACTTTGTAATTCTGGATGAGCCAACTTCTGCTCTCGATGTATCAGTGCAGGCTCAGATTCTTAACCTGCTCCAAGATCTACAGCGAGATTTTGGCCTCACCTATCTTTTCATCACTCATCATTTATTGGTAGTTGAGCGTATAACCCATAGAATTGCCGTAATGTACTTAGGAAAAGTGGTGGAGTTAGCAGATACAGAAGAGATATTCAAAAATCCACTTCACCCTTATACCCAGGCTCTTTTTTCTGCTATTCCTGTTCCCGATCCGGAGGCACCGAAAAAAATCATCGTCCTCCAGGGAGATGTACCCAGTCCGGCCCATCCCCCCAGCGGTTGTAGCTTTCATCCGAGATGCTGGAAGCTAATCAGAAAATGTAAAAAAGTTAAACCCTCCCTGCTTCCCGTAGGTGACAGTCACTATGTTGCCTGCCACCGAATGGACCATGGGTAAGGTAAATAACATTCTCCCTCTAATCTGTCTTTCTTCTCTTGTCCTGGTACATCTTTTCGTCGGCCCTGATGACTGCCTTTGATAGATCCATTTTTGCATTGACTGGAGTCCAGCCGATACTTAAGCTCAGAGAGAGATGCGAGTCCCTATGTTGTCGATTCCATTGCTGAGCCGCTTTCCTTATTCTTGCCACTAGCACTTTAGTCTGTTCCCTGTTAGTGTTCGGAAGAACGATAGCCATCTCATCTCCGCCATATCTAGCCACCGTATCCATGCTCCTCACGTTTCTTTTGAGAAGACGAGCAGCTTCCTTTAAGAGATAATCCCCTTTATTATGCCCGAGATGGTCATTTACATATTTTAAGCTGTCAACATCGATAAGTATCAGGGACACGTCTATTTGATACCTTTTTACCCTTTCTAGCTCCTTCTCAAGTATCTTATCAAATTGCTGCCTGGTACAGAGCTTGGTTAAGGGATCAACTGTAGCTAGTTTCCTCGCCTCTTCGTAGAGGCAGGCATTGTGTACGGCAGACCCTATCTGGCTGGTTAGGTCTTTTAGTATCTTCAAGTGATCCGGAGTAAAGAAATTTACCTTCTTACTTTCTAGGTATATAGCACCTATAACTTGATTCTGAAACATCATGGGGGTAGCTACCGCTGACCCGGGGTGGGTTCCTCTTTTTAAATGAGCGAGATCTTCTTCACGGGAGACTATGACAGCTTCTCTTTCCTTGA
Source organism: bacterium (assembly GCA_046760365.1). Taxonomy (GTDB): domain Bacteria; phylum Aerophobota; class Aerophobia; order Aerophobales; family AE-B3A; genus AE-B3B. The sequence goes on along the minus strand of JBHIEA010000054.1, from coordinate 398 downwards.
CTGCTCGATAAACTCTTTCGGTCACCTCTTCCTTTAGTCCCTTTTTTATTCTTTCCTTCCGGTATCCTTTCGGAACTTCAGGAATCGGTTTACCCGTTTCCCTATCCATTAGAAAAATGATACCCCTTTTAATCCCCATAATCTCTTCGATAGCGTACATGCTATGTCTTAGCACTTCCCTGAGGTTCAGGCTAGAGCTTATCAAGCTCTGTGCTTCAAGCAGGCTCTTTAACTGTTCACACGATCTTTTTAATTGGCTGATTTTTGCTTGATACTCTTTTTCCAAAAGAACCCACCTTTTTGGCTATCCTTCTCTTACTGTTTTTTACACCTCAATACTTACCCCTCCATCAATGCCTACGATTATACCAAGCTCATTTCGAATGTCAAAAATTCCC
>JBHIEA010000053.1:0-9840 GCA_046760365.1 bacterium | reverse complement strand
ATGTTGACACTTACTAATTTTTCCTCTACAGTATGACTGAAGAGGATAGGAGGTGGTTGACATGGGGAACCCGAAAATCCGGGAGAAAAAAACCCTTCATCCTTTCATAGTTACCTCGAAGGAAATTTGTAATGTGACAAAGTTAAGTTAAAAAGGGGGTAAAAAACAATGAGTAAAGTAACGCTTAAGGTTAGCGTGGAGTTTGAGGAGCTAAAAAAAGTTATTTCCAGGCTCTCCGACAATGAGAAAGAGGCTCTTTTCTTTGAGCTTAACCCTACTTGGGGTAAGGCTCTTGAGAAGATGGAAAAAGAGGCTATCCGGAAAGATGAGGAAGGGAAAACTGTTAACTTAGAGGATATTTAAAGGAATGTATGAAGTAAAGCTGGAGACAAGAGCTACAAGACAAGTTGGAAAACTGGATCCTCACATAAAAGAGGTAGTCAAAAGAAAATTAAGGGAAGCTCTTGCCCCAGATCCTCATAGATATTCTTTTTTATCAGGCAAGTACTCAGGGTTAAGAAGAGTAGCTTTTTCTACCCCAGCAGGAGAATTCAGAGCAGTTTTTACTATCAGAGAAGATAAAAGAAGAGTTGTTGTTCTTTTTGTGGGATCCAGAGAGAACTTTTATAAAGAGCTTCAAAGACACTTAGACTAAGGAGATATGAATTGCTACCATGAGAAATGTTAATATTTACTATTTTTTCTCTGGAGTATGACTGAAGAAGATTAGGAGGTGGTTGAGGTGAGCAGGGCTTAGCTCAATCTTTTCATAAGTCTGGATTTTATGCGGGCCGCTTTATTTTTGGGCCATACTCCCTTAGCCACCGTTTGGTCAATTAGACTTAAGACATGAGGAAGGGACTCCTTCGCTTCGTTCTTTTTGCCCTCATCTATAAGTTCCTTCAGTTTTTTTATACTGGTTTTAGTTTGTTTCTTTACCGTTTGATTACGTAGTCTTTTCTTTTGATCCTGTTTCATCCTTTTTTTTGCTGATTTGAGGAGGGGCATTTTATTCTCCTTTGTATATATTTTAAGGTATCGGAATTTCAATAATTTCTCTGAATGGTTATTCAAATAAACCTCGGCAGACCAGATATTAGAAAAAAGAGGGGAGCAGGCTCGACTTGCTCGAGCGAAGCGAGAGTCGGCTTTGCCGATCGAGCCGTCGAGGGGGGCATTCCGAAGGAATCGGCGAAGCCCTATTTCCCCCCTCGAGTATCTTGTAAGGTATCAGAACTCAATAATTTCTCTGAACAATTATTCAAGTGAATCTCGGCGGACGAGATATCAGAAAAAGAGGGGAGGCCTGAAATCTCATGCCCTGAGCGAACGACCATCGGCTTTGCCAGGGGGGCCGCCCGAGGGGGCATTCCGAAGGAATCGGCGAAGCCCTATTTTCCCCCTCAAATATTTTACTTGCCAGGAGTATATCATATCCACCGAAAAACTACAAGTGAGGCACCACAATAATTGGATACGGATAAGGTAATAAAAGCGGCTGGGGTGGTGGGATTGGGGACTTTTCTCTCTCGTATCCTCGGCCTGGTAAGACTCCAGGTCATTGCTTATATATTTGGCTATTCCGCAATTACCGATGCTTTCTGGATCGGCTTTACCCTGCCCAACCTCCTTAGATCACTTCTGGCAGAAGGAGCATTAAGCGCCGCTTTTATCCCGGTTTTTAGTGAATGGTTGGCTAAAAAGGGGGAAAAAGAAGCAAAAAAATTAGCCAACAATGTCCTAAATATCCTCCTGCTTCTCTTAGTGGCAGTGGTGGGATTGGGTGCCTTTCTTGCGCCATATTATGTGCCTTATCTGGCCTTCGGTTTTAGAAAAGCTCCTTTCCAGCTGAGTCTTGCTATAAAACTGACCCAGGCTATGTTTCCCTTTCTTCTTTTTATCAGCCTGGCTGCTCTGGCAATGGCCTTCCTCAATTGTAAAGGACATTTTGCTACCCCTGCTTTCGCTCCTCTTCTTTTCAGCGTAGCCGTCATTTTATCCGCTCTTTTTTTAACTCCTCAATTTGGAATCTATAGTCTGGCTGTGGGAGTGGTGGTCGGAGGAGGAATGCAATTTCTTTTCCAGATTCCTTCACTTATTCGAAGAGGATTCAGATATTGTCCAGCCTTATCTTTTAAAGATCCAGGAATAGGCAAGATTGGTAAATTGATTGTACCTGCTACCTTGGGGGGAATTACTCTCCAAGTCAATGTATTGATCAACCGTGTCTTTGCTTCTACCCTGATTCCTGGCAGCATCTCCGCTCTTTTATATGCCATGAGGTTGATTCAATTTCCTCTGGGTCTTTTCGCTATAGCCTTGTCTACCGCTATTTTCCCCACCTTTTCCTATCTTGCCGCTAAGGAAAAGGTAGGGGAACTAAGGGAGATGGTATCCCTGGGAGTGAGAATGGTTCTATTTGTCCTCATTCCTTCCACCGTAGGACTAATCATAATTAGGGGCCCTCTCATTTCTCTACTTTTTCAGCATGGAGCTTTCTTAGCTGAAGATACCCTAATGACGGCGGAGACTCTAGTCTTTTACTCACTGGGTTTATTTGCTATGGGTGAGGTTATGGTCCTTACTAGGGCTTTCTATTCTCTTCAAGACATCTTTACCCCGGTGAAGGTGTCTATTCTGGTGTTGATTCTTAATGTCGGGTTAAATCTTCTTTTGATCTCACCCCTAAAACATAGTGGATTGGCTTTGGCCACTTCCCTTTCAATGTTTGCCAATGGAGCGGTGCTTCTGGTTCTTTTGAGGAGGAAGTTAGAAAGGATAGAGGGAAGAAAGATCCTTAACTCCTTCCTAAAGATTAGCCTGGCCACAGCCGTGATGGGGGCAGGAGTTTTCCTTATAATTAAAGCCATTCCGGCTATGGCGAGAATATCTTTGCTGAAGGCTCAAGTTGCGCAAGTCTCAACCGGTATCGGCCTAGGGATACTCATTTTCTGCGGCTTGGCTTATTGTTTGAAACTGGATGAACTCAGGGTGATCTACCAAGCATTCAGGAGAAAGAAAAGTTAAAAATGTAGCCAAAGATCTCTCAATGGCCTCAAGGCTTGGGATAGGACCAACTAGAGACAGGAGTGTTGAAAGGTTTTTGGTGGTTGAGCATGTGAGTTGACAAATCCAAGACCAGTTGGTATGGTTAGGGGAGCTCATAAAGGAGGGGAATAAAGAGGAAAAGGAGAGGAAGATGAAGGACGTAAGGGCAGTGGTATTGGCAGCGGGAGAAGGAACTCGAATGAAGTCAGGGCTAACCAAACTGGCTCATACCTTGACCTATCAAGCTTTGGTGAAATTTGCTGTTGATGCCTGTGTGAGAAGTGGGATAGGTAGGACCATTGTAGTGGTGGGCTATCAAGCCGAGAGAATAAGATCTATTCTAGGTGAAGGATTGGACTATGTCTATCAGGAGAAAAGATTGGGTACTGGAGATGCTCTCAAGCAAGCTGTTCCCCTCCTGAAGGATTTTAAGGGAGAGTTAGTGGTGCTTCCAGGTGACGATCCCTTTATCACTGCACCCATGATCATGCAGTTGGTCGAGCATCAGCGGAGGACCAGGCCGGGTGCCACGGTGCTCACAGCTTGTCTTCCTGATCCAAGTCACTATGGAAGAGTAATCAGGAACGGCTACCGACGGATTAAAAGAATCGTGGAGAGTAAAGATGCCAGCCCCGAGGAGCTAAAGATTAAGGAAGTAAATAGCGGAATCTACTGTTTTGATACCCAGAAGTTACTTCCCCTTCTTCCTTGCCTGGACTGTAACAATGCCGGGAAGGAATATTATCTAACCGACGTTGTCGAATTGTTCAACCAGCAGGGGTTCAGGGTAGAGGCGTTAGAGGCAAAGGACCCTTATGTAGCTTTAGGGGTGAATACTGCTGAGGAGTTAGAAAGAGCCTGGAGGATTCTAGAGAGAAGAAGGGAAATCCCACCTCTGTCTTAAAGATCATGCCCTGATGGGAGAAAGATTTATTCTAGCCATTGACCAGGGAACAACTGGCACAAGGGCAATCGCGTATGATCGCCATGCCCATGTTCTCTCACAGTCCTATCGCCAGATCACCCAATATTATCCTCGGCCCGGGTGGGTAGAACATGATCCAGAGGAAATCTGGCAGAGCTGTCTGAGTGTGGTCGAGGAGACTCTCACCAAAAGTGGCCTCAAGACTACGGAAATCGAGGCCATTGGTATTACCAATCAAAGAGAAACTACTTTAATCTGGGACAGAAATACGGGTGAGCCTCAGCATAAAGCCATTGTCTGGCAATGTAGGCGAACAACTCCTCGTTGTCACGAGTTAATTTTAAAAGGACTAGAAGAGCTTGTAAAAGAAAGGACGGGTCTGGTAATCGATCCCTACTTTTCGGCTACCAAGATTGGGTGGATTCTAGACAACGTACCAGGAACAAGGGAAAGGGCAGAGAAAGGGGAAATTGTCTTTGGAACTGTGGATAGTTGGTTGTTGTGGAAACTTACGGGAGGAGTTTCCCATCTCACTGAGTATACCAACGCCTCCCGGACCATGCTTTTTAACATCCATAAGCTAGATTGGGATCCTGGACTTTTGGACCTCTTCCAGATTCCTCGCAGGATCCTTCCTTTAACCAGACCCTCCGGAAGTATCTTCGGTTACACAGCTAAGAATGGTCCCTTATGCTCCGGAATTCCTATTGCTGCCGTCTTAGGTGATCAACAGGCAGCTCTTTTCGGCCAAATGGGTTTTTATCCTGGTATGGCCAAAAATACCTATGGAACTGGCTGCTTTTTACTTCTCAATTTGGGTAAAAAGTCAACTGCTCCCTCTAAGGGATTGTTGGCTACCCTTGCCTGTGATGGTGAAGGAAAACCCGTTCATGCGCTGGAAGGAAGTGTATTTACGGCGGGAGCTGCTGTTCAGTGGCTGCGTGATGAACTAGGATTGATAAGAGACCCAAAAGATACTGAAAAAGCCGCTGTCAGCGTTGAGGATACCGGCGGGGTATATATGATCCCTGCCTTCACTGGATTAGGTGCTCCCTACTGGGATTCCTCAGCCCGAGGGGCAATTTTGGGAATTAGCAGGGGTACAAGAAAGGAACATATTATTCGAGCTACCTTAGAATCAATCGCCTACCAGACACGTGATGTCCTTGAAATTATGGAAGCTAGTGCCAAGCTGAGGCTTGAAAAGCTCCGAGTTGATGGGGGAGCGGCGAAGAATGACTTTTTAATGCAGTTTCAATCTGATATCCTGGGTATTCCAGTGGAAAGGCCGATGGTTTTAGAGACCACAGCTCTGGGAGCAGCCCTTCTAGCTGGTTTAACCACTGGTTTCTGGAGGAATAAAGAAGAGCTTAACCATCTCTGGAAGCGGGGAGCTTCATTTATGCCAAAGATGGCGAGTGACAGGAGAAAAATTCTCTATGCAGGTTGGAAAAAAGCAGTAAGTCGAGTTCTTAGTAAAGAAGCATAATGAGGGAGCATTAGCTAATGTCTACTCAATTCAAATTAGGGATTAATACAGGGTTTGCAGTTAATCGGTTTCCTCAGCCGGAGGTCTGGCTGAGGATTGTGGGAAAGGAGCTAGGTCTAAAGTATGTCCAATTTGTGATTGATCTTCTCAATCCTTTTCTTCCCAAAATCGTCATAGATCGGGAGGTTGAGAAGATAAAGAAAAATGCAGCAAAGTATGGCATTAAGATAGATACTACTTTTACCGGGCCTTTTACCCGGATTAATCACTTACTGCATCCGGATCCTCTGCAAAGAAAGGTCTGGCTTAGCTGGTTCAGGCGCTGGTTCAAGATTTCGGCAGATTTAGAGGCAAGAGGCTCCGGTGGACATTTTGGGATCATATCAGTTGAGGATTTCAGTAACCAGAAGCGGAGAAAGCTCTTAATTCGAGAAGCTATCAAGTCCTGGCGTAAACTCGCTCGCTTTGGAGCAAAACTGGGATTTAAATTCCTCATCTTTGAGCCCATGTCCATACCCCGCGAAATGGCCTGCACTATTGACTCGACCAAACATCTATTAGATAGAGTTAACCGCGGTGATTTACCTATTCCCATAAGGTTGAACCTGGATGTTGATCATGGTGATCTAGCTTCTCCTGACCCTCGAGATAGAGATCCTTACGCCTGGCTAAGGGAACTAGCTCACCTTTCTCCGGTGATTCATATAAAGCAGAGCACCAAAGATAAGGGTGGCCACTGGCCCTTTACTTCACAATACAATAAAGACGGTATCATTACCCCCCTTAAGGTAATGGAAGCCATCGAGGCATCAGGTGCAAAAGAAGTGGTCCTTTTACTTGAGGTATCGCACCGCGAGCGCTATCCTGCTGAATCTCAGGTAATAGATGACCTTAAGGAATCGGTAGAGTACTGGAGAAAACATATCAAGGAATAGAAATAAAGGATGGATTATCTTTCTGCTATACTCAAGTAAAGCAGGATTAGAGGATTACAGGGGTAGAGGATTAGAAAAAGTAAAACATGAAAAAGATCAATTAGAGGGAAATTCTGGTATAGCTTCTATATAAATAGAAGGGTGAAAGATGTCAGAAAGGATGAAAGCAGCTTTTTTATACACAGATAAAGCAAAACATATGGGAATTGAACGCGTGGCTAAACCCGTTTGTGGATCAAAAGATGTCCTGATAAAAGTTAATGCTTGTGCTATCTGTGGCACAGATGGAAGGATGTACCAAGGGACAAAAGACGTTACCAAAGAATTGGTTCCTCAAATTAGAGGGTACGGTGAAGGTAAATTTATCATAGGTCATGAAATTGTAGGAACTGTAGAAGAGATTGGGTCCGAAGTGAAAAATCCGACCTATGAAATCGGAAGTAAAGTAATCCTGGTTACCTCAATAGGTTGTAGGAAAGAGGAATGTAGAGCATGCCGAGAGGGTAGCTACAATATGTGTAAGAATAATCGTCCCATTGGCTATTATTATCCTGGCGGTTTTGCTGAATATATACTGGTCCAGGAGGCTGCTGTTAAGCAAGGTGCTATAATACCTGTTCCAGAGGCTTCCACTATTTCAGACGAACACTTGGCAATGGTCGAGCCACTTTCCTGCGTAATAAATGGTCAAAATTATCTTAACATTAAAGAAGGAGAGTATGTTACTGTGGTAGGAGCAGGCCCCATTGGTTTGATGCATAGTCTCTTGGCAAAAACCAAAGGGGCAAACGTTATACTGGCTGAATATTCTTCAGCAAGACTTACCACGGCTGAAAAATTTGGCTTTGACCATTATATTGCCACTAAAGATGCTGATTTCGTTCAGGAAGTTTTAGACTTAACCCATAAAGGAGGAACCGATGTGGGAATAGTTGCTTGTTCAGTAAACAAGGTTGCAGAAGACCTATTAAAGGCAATGGCAATGAAGGGCAGATTAAGCTTTTTTGCCGGTTTTCCCAAAGAAAACTCTATTCTAAAATTAGATGGAAACATTATTCATTATCGCGAGGTCTCAATTTATGGGGCATTTGCATCTAATAGAGCACAATTCGAAGAAGCTCTAAATTTAATTGTAAACAAGAAACTCCTTATGCATCGCATAGTTACCCATGTTTTCCCCCTGGAAAAAATAGCCCAGGCCATGGAAAGAATGTTAGATAAAGAGGGAAATGCCTTAAAGGTGGTTATAAAACCATGAACTCAAGTACATGGTTGAACTTAGAAGGGAAAGTTGCAATTATAACCGGTGCTGCCTCAGGAATTGGCAGAGAAATAGCTGCTGTATTCGCTGAGAATGGGTCTAATGTCATTGTAGCTGATATAAGCCAAAAAGGACAAACCATTATTAATAAGCTACCCGGAGGAGCTACCAGACATCTATATACCCAGACCGATATCACCAAAAGAGCTAGTATTGAAGAGATGGTAAAAAAGGCTGTTATTAATTATAAGAGAATAGATATTTTAGTTAATAATGCAGGGATTAATCTGCCAAGGTTGCTGGTTGATCCTAAAGGAAAATATGAACTCCGTGAAGAAGAATTTGATAAGATGGTGGGTATAAATCAAAAAGGTCCTTACCTATGCACCCAAGTTGTTATTAAAGAGATGATTAAAAGAAAAATTAAAGGAGTAATAATTAATATAAACTCTGAATGTGGTTTGGAAGGATCAGAAGGCCAAAGTTGCTATGCAGCTACAAAAGCAGCCTTATACGCATTTACCAGATCCTGGGCTAAGGAACTCGGGAAATACGGTATAAGAGTAGTTGGGGTTGCTCCAGGTACGGTAGAAAAAACAGGGATTAGGACCTTGGAATATGAGGAGGCTCTCGCCTATACCCGGGGAATAACCATAAAACAGCTTAGAGATCTCTACCAATCAGTTCCTTTAGGAAGAGTTGGAAAATTGAGAGAAGTTGCTAATTTAGTCTGTTTTTTAGCCTCTGATAGGGCAAGTTACATTGATGGAACAACATACAATATATCGGGAGGAAGAACCAGGGGGTAGTTCTATTTTGACTTTTTCTTTCCGTGTATTATAGTAAGAAGGACTGGAAAAGGAGCCGGGGATGGAAAAGATAGTTATTTTTGATACTACCTTGCGAGATGGGGAACAGTCGCCGGGAGCAAGTTTTACGGTCAAAGAAAAGATCCAGGTAGCCCGGCAACTTGAGAAGCTCGGAGTTGATGTAATCGAGGCCGGCTTCCCTGCCTCCTCTAGAGGAGATTCTGAAGCTGTAAGGAAGATTGCTCAAGAGATTCGGGGTCCCATCATTGCTGGCCTTGCCCGGGCAGTCCTTTCCGATGTTGAGGCTGCAGGAAAGGCTCTGGAAGGAATCGAAAATAGTCGAATCCATGTTTTCATCGGTACTTCGTCCATTCATATGCGCCATCAACTGCAAAAGTCACCTGAAGAAGTGTTTCAAATGGCGGTGAAAACGGTAGAAACAGCAAAAGGATATGCCTCTCAGGTAGAGTTCTCTCCCATGGATGCTACTCGAAGTGATAAGGATTTCTTATACCAGATTCTGGAGGCCGTTGTTGAAAAGGGAGCCGGAGTGATAAACATCCCTGATACGGTGGGATATTCTACTCCTGAGGAGTTCGGATGTCTTATCCACGATATCGTAGAAAAAGTACCCAACATAAAGGAGGCCATTATCAGTGTCCATTGTCATGACGACCTGGGAATGGCCACGGCTAACTCTCTATCAGCCATAAAATATGGAGCCAGGCAGATAGAGTGTTCCATAAATGGAATTGGAGAAAGAGCCGGTAATACTCCCCTGGAGGAAGTAGTTATGGCCTTGAAAACCAGGGAGGATTTCTTTGGCTTTTTCACCGAGATCCACACTGAGGAGATCTATCGAACTAGCCGTCTGGTATCTCGTCTAGCCGGAATTCCGGTTCAACCGAACAAAGCCATTGTGGGTCAGAATGCCTTCCGTCACCAATCAGGAATTCACCAGGACGGCGTCCTTAAAAAGGCGGCTACCTTTGAGATAATGACTCCTTCCTCCATCGGACTTGAGGAAGGGGAGTTGGTTTTGGGCAAGCTCTCCGGACGACATGCCTTTCGAGAAAGGCTAAAAAAATTAGGATTCCAGTTAAAAGATTCCGAACTGGAAACAGCTTTCAGAGCTTTCAAGAAACTGGCTGACAAGAAAAAGGAAGTCTTTGATGAGGATCTGGTCTTTATGGTGGAAGAAAAGACCCTTCAGATTCCAGAGGTTTATTCCCTCGAGTACATTCACACAGTTACCGGCAATCAGGTTCTTCCTACCGCCACGGTGAGAGTAAAGAAAAATGACCGCGTATTTCAGGAGGCAGCCTGCGGGGATGGACCTATCGACGCTGCTTATAAAGCTATAGATAGAATTA
>JBHIEA010000052.1:0-9873 GCA_046760365.1 bacterium | reverse complement strand
AATTATGTTCTTACTGATTTTACATAATCCCTGCTGCAACTAAATGAATCCCCTCATGGTAAACAGCCTCATCCATGATTTTTGAGTTATTGGCCAATCCTAATACCAGCCATTTTCCTAGCCAGTCTCATACATAGTGACAATATTTTCCGGAGGACTAGCTACCTGAATATTATGACAGGGAGCAAGGATATAGCCCCCTACTTTCTTCCTCTGAAAACATAATCATCCGTACATTTGCATAGCATCTGCCACAATAGGCAAGGTTTGTCTCCAGAATTTCTGAGGTAGATCCTCGCTAACATCAAGCATGAACCGCTCTTTAGGAGCCTGAATCAGCAGGTCTCGTATAAATCTTTTTATAAACGCTTCATCTTTATAGCAGAGAAAGGCAGGTAAATTTGCTACGATCGTCTTGTTTTTCCATACATCTTTTGCTTCTGGTAGGGAAAGATTTCCTCCTGCACCTGGCAGAGTAAAGGATTCAATCACATCAATTTCTGCTTTTTTGATCAGATCCTTTAGATGATAGAGTTTGCCATCCATGTGTACTACATAGATCTTACCTTTCTCATGGAGCAGATGTCCATATTTATTATAGAGGGGAATACAGTATTTCCGGAACAATCTTGGCTCGGTTATATCCTCAGTAACATTATCCCAATTATGGATGACCTGTGCTGGTGAATCAGCCGCTATTTGATATATCTCGTCTTGCTTCTTCTGCAAGGCATCGAAAAATTCCTCCACTACCTCCAGCCTTTCAAATAAATCGATGCTTAATCTCTCAGTTCCGGTCAACTCTATCAAGGTTCTCTGTAAAGGAGTTCGGTCCATATTGGCAATCAAGATGCCATCTTCACCAATGTTTTTCTCCGCTTCTCCAAAACAATCGTAATTCTCGTGGTATACGCTATGGTCTACTATATATTTTGCGATCTGATAATCAGAAGGCTCCTTTATCATAAATTCCTTGATCCATTCACTATGGTAACCCGGATCCAGCTTTATCTTCTCATAAAGCTCTCCCAGGGGAGTACGATAGATGCGGGTTATAGTTTTCTCATTGTTTTCCCATTTTTCTTTAGTGCTGATTTCCACATTTTGCATTTCAGTAACATAAACCCTCTCAAAGTGAACAATTCCACATCCCTTCTTCCTTAGCTTACGTTCTATAGTACCTCGAGGAAGAAGAAAAGAGTACGCCGCTAAGGGAACGCGATCAGGATTCGTTCTATTAAATACCGCGAGCATTCGCTCTCTAGGCGTCAAAACCAGACCCTCCTTATTTTCTTTCCAGCTAACCCAAGAGCTGCTCTCCCCCTAGCCTTATTTTTACTTCATCTATTCCAGGCTTTGATATTCTTCAATTAAGAGTCAAGTCCAGTTTACTTCAGGAAGTTAAAGATTAATCATGTTGGCGCTTCCCAAGGAGAAGACGTTCAAAAAGGTCCCTGCCTGCTTTTTAGAAAACAGACAGGGACTTAAGTCACCTCTACCAACATCTCCCTTCTTCTGAAAACTCAAGGGTCACTTTTTGAGAGACTGTACCCTTTTGAGAGGAGAAGGATATAACACTCCAGGCATCTAGCTACCCGGATTTGAGCCCATCTGGGAATGATTTTGTCGCCGTACAGGTAGAGATGAATTTCACTCACCGCCACGTGGAGGCTGCTATTTTTTAAACTCTGCTACTAATGGGTCAATCCACTTTTGTATTTCCACCAGCCCCTTCTCAACCCCTATTTCTCTGGTAATTGCAGCCTTGGTAGCTATTCTTCCGATACCCTCATGGTACTCGGTTGCTTTTCCCGGTGGGAAGTTCCTTACCCTTCTGAATTTCAAAAATTCTTCAAAGTAAGTTGCAACCATATTACGTTCTGCTAATTTCTGCATGAATTTCTTGTCCCCAAGTACCGATTTGAGTGCGGGTCCCTCCAATACCGCCGTTATCTTATGGATTTCGGGTCTAAGCATGAATTTAGCAAAATCTATTACCACATCTTTGTTTTTCTTGAAGTTAGCTCCGTGTTTGTTGACTACCGGGCCCCAGCAATGACCAATTCCGTATGGTCCCGCCGGACCGGCTGGAAAGTTCATAATGCCAACTACGTCGGTCAGTTTTTCCTCAACCGCAATCTTTCCCATCTCTCCCCAGTCTCGGAGCATGGCTGCTTTACCTTCTCTGAATAACGCCCTGCTTTCGTCATAACCAATAGTTGAAAGAGCAGGTGGAGCGATCGTTTTGTATACCTCAACCATAAACTCCAGGGCCTTTTTTGCCTCCGGTACAGGCTCACCCGCACGGACTAACTCCCATTCCTCTCCTCCTGCTTGATAGAGAAACTCCATGAAATTGTTGTACATTTCACCCGGCGTTCCCTGAGTCACGTATCCCCACTGATCCATTTCTCCATCGCCGTCTAGATCCTTGGTCAATCGTTTACCGACTTTCAGAAGCTCATCCCAGGTTTTTGGTGGAGTAACACCCTCTTTTACTAACAGGTCTTTGCGGTAATACATATAGCTCATACCGTTCCACCAGGGGATGCGGTATATTCCTCCGTGTGCCTTTATATACTCTATTTGTAAGTCGGCGAGATCTGCTTTTTCTTCCTCGGTAAAGTAAGGCGTCAACTCTTCCCATACTCCAAAATAAGCTCCGTCCAGGGTAAATACATCATCTTCATACAGCATGTCCACCCCAGGATATTTCGTTCTTATCCAAAGGGAACATCTGGCAACATGATCGTCCCAGGTTGATGGTCCTCGCATCAGCTCAACTTTTACCTCCGGCTTCTCTTTTTCATATCGGGCAATTATTTCCTCTGCTTGTTCTATTCCCCAAGCCGGCGTATAGAACACAATCTTAGATGCGGCTCTCGCTCCCTGCGCGACTACTCCTATCATGACTGCGAGTGCCATTCCCACCATTATTTTTTTTAACATGGTTTGCTCCTTTCCGGTAACACTTTAAACTTTCAAAAAATGGTTCAAATCTCCCTGAAGGTTCTCGCCAAGAGAAACTAACTATTTAACCCTTCCCTTGAGAACTTTCTTTTACCCAAGCTGGATTGACCTACCCAATTTTTCACCCCCTTTCGGTCCTAATTTCCAGCCCTTAACCTCTCAAAAAGAAAGAGCTCTTACTTCAGAGTTGTCCCGGTGAGGCCACTAACTACATATTTTTGAAATATGATAACAATCAAAAGAATGGGAAGCACTGCTAAGAGGCCTCCGGCTGCCATTTTTGCGTATGGCATCTCGTAAAGACCCGGAAATTCCAATAATGCCGGCATTATCATTTTTGCTCTGTGAAAAGTAAAAGACAACGAGTAAAGCAGATCATTGTAAGCCCAAACGAATCTTAGGATAAAAAGTGCTATTAGGGCATTTCTTAATGAAGGCATCACGATTTTCCATACTATACCCCATTCACTACATCCATCCAATCTTCCTGCATCGATCAACTCGTTTGGAAAAGCATGCATGAAGGGTAAAGCGAACCAGGAAAAAAGTGGAATTCCGCTAAATCCATATAGCATTATCATGAGAATGTGGGTATCTAACAAGCCAATACCACTGACGATCTTGAAAATGGGAAGTACGTAAACTACCCAGGGAAGAGCAAGTAACCATATTATCCCATAGTACAAATAATTTTTTGATTTGAAATTGTATTTGGCGATACTATAAGCTATAGAAAAGCTTAAAAAAAGCGTTACCAGGGTAGCTAGAAAGACAATGATGATTGAATTTAGCATAAAAGTAAAAACCGAGAATTCGGTCAGGATCTCTTTATAAGCTTTGAGAGTCATCATATTAGGAGGAGGATAATAGTGAGGATTGGTTTTTACTACTTCTGTCTCTGGTAAAAGAGAGACATTAAGCATCCAGTAAATAGGGAAAAGCGTAAGACAAACAACTACTATTATTCCCAAGAACCTTAATACATCTGCTAACTTAAACATCTTCATTTTTCGATAATTTTTCTCTGCAAAGGTGCAAAAACCACGATAACAAAAGCGGAGACTATTAAACTCCAGATGGCAGCCACCGCAGTCCCGTACTCATAATTCCCATAACGCACACCGTGGCGAAATATATTGACAGAGGCAACTTCAGTGGCAAATCCAGGCCCACCTCGAGTTAAGGCGAATACCAGGTCAAACTCCTGTAAAGCGAAGATGAAAAGTATGGTACCTACAAACAGAATAGTTGGTCTTAAGAGAGGTAACGTGATATACCAAAGCGTTTGCCAAGGTCCTGCTCCACAAACCTTGCCCTCATCGTATAGCTCTGAAGGAATCGTTTGCCGGGCGACTAAAAATAATAAAGCACTGAACCAGACGTCTTTGGATATTCGGGAGACCATTACCGAAATTTTTGCCAAAGTAGGCTCGCCAAGCCACGCTAGTCTAGTTTCGAGGATATTTAAACGCACAAGAACATCATTTACCACCCCAAACTGGCTGCTAAGAACAATTTGGCCCAGTAGACCCCAGGCGGTGAGTGAAATAGCCCAAGGGATCAAAAGGACTGATTTGACCAAACCTTGTCCTCTTCCAAGCTGATTAATAAAAATACCGAAAAATAAGCCTAAAAAGGTCATAGCACCAGCAACAACCAGAGCGTAGACGAGAGTGAACTTCAGGGAACCCCAAAACATAGCGTCATTGAAAACGGATAGATAATTAGTAAAACCTACGAAATTTCCTCTCCAATCATAGAATGATAGTCCAATTCCATAAAGCAGCGGAATGGTAAAGCTTAGTATGAAAAACGAGAATGGAATGACTAACAAGAAGATTAAAGGTTTCCTTCTCGACACGATCCCTTCCTTTTCCAAGACATGGTTCGATTTGCTGGCTACTTTCTCACTTCTTCTGAACTTCTGTTCCCAGCCCTCACCTCTTAATTGCTCCTCTTCTTAAGCTAAGCTTCAAACTACTTGCAGGAGGCCGAGCTGTCGAGTCCCTCACTACAAGCTTTTCTCGCAATAACACTTTTTTGGGCTCTCCTTTATCCTTTCCCTCAATCCTATCCAGCAAAATTCGAATGGCTACTCTGCCAATTTCTTCCATGGGAAGTGCTACTGAGGTAAGACGAGGCTGGGTTAGCCTGGCGATGGTATCGTCAAAACCCACCAGAGAAATATCCTCAGGGATGGATAGACCTTCCTCTTCAACAGCACGTATTGCGCCCACAGCCATAACATCGTTGAAGGCAATGACTGCTGTGGGAGGCCTGCTTCTACCCAAAAGAACTTTCATAAGTGTATATCCGGAGTCTTCACTGAAACCAGGACCTTCCATAATGTACTCTTCATCCGGCTTGTACCCGGTTTTTTGAAAGGCCTCTCTGTATCCCTGGGTCCTTAGCTTACTGGTAGTGCTGTTTTTGACAGCAAGAAGTGCAATGTGAGAGTGACCAAGCTCTATGAGGAATCGGGTAGCATCCCGTGCACCCTGCACATCATCAGCCATTACCATGTCCACTTCTGTAAACTTGTGAGAACCACTACCGGCAACAATAGGAATGTGTGTGTTTTGAAAAATTTCTACTAGATTATGAAGAGCATCTGTGCTGGGTAGAGAATGTATTACTCCTGCTACTCGGTTTTCCAGAAGCATAGTGGTTATTTTCCTTAGTTTGTCAGCTTTGGTACCGGCATTGCACAGTATCAAGTTATATTGGTGAGCTGAAGCAAGATCTTCAATGGAACTTGCTATCCGAGAGAAAAAGGGATTGGTTATGCTGGGAACAAGATAAGCTATAGTCTGGGTACGACTGGTTTTGAGGCTCCTGGCGATAATATTAGGATAATATCCAATCTCTTTCATTGCCTTAAGTACTTTTCTTCGGGTTTGCTCACTCACATACCCATAGTTACCCACCACTCTTCCCACAGTAGAAGTGGATACTCCAGCTCTTAAGGCAACCTCTCTTATGGTAACGTTACTCTTTCTTCTCTCTAAATAAGGCTCGTAATCTACGATGTTATTACGTGATTCTTTTTTCTTCATTTGATCTCTCTTTTAACGATTATGTTCTACCACTAATATAATCTCACTAGGTTTTTATCGTAAGTTGATAGTAACGTTCTCACACAGGTAGTTTATTCTTTTTCTTTTTTATGTCAAGGGGGGCGCGCTCAGTCAAGTCCAGAATTTTACCTGTCGCCTAACCTTTGAGGCCGGATAAAGTGATGCCCTTGACGAAGAGCTCTTGCGCAGAGAGGAATACAATAATAATGGGCATCACGCTGAGGAGACTGGCTGCCATCAGAACAGGCCAGTCTGTTGAGTATAATCCTTGCATAACAGCCAATCCTAAGGGAATAGTTCTCTTACTCATGGTGTTTAAGAAAATCAGCGGTGCGAGAAAATCGTTCCATGAAAAACATAAAAATAAAAATCCCTAGTGCTGCCAAAGCAGGCTTGGATAGAGGTAGAAAAATACGCCAGTAAACACCGAAGGGGGTACACCCATCGATCTTTGCAGCGTCCTCTAGTTCTCCAGGGATAGTAAGAAAGAACTGCCTCATCAAGAAGGTACTGAAAGCACTGAAAGTACTAAATACTCCTGGTACAATCAAAGCATAATGCGTATCTACCCACCCAATACTCCTCATCATGATAAATATAGGGATTACTATCACAAAGTAAGGGATCATCAGCGTAGCTAAATACAAGAGAAAAATAATATTGCGTCCAGGAAATTTTAGACGAGCAAAAGAGTACCCACCTAATGAGCAGGTGAAAAGTTGGCCTGCAGTTACCAGGACAGCTATCTTCAGACTATTGAGGAAGAAAATGCCGAATGGAAATCTTTCAGGTATGCGAAGGTAATTATCCCACCTTAGTGATTCCCCAAACAGGGTTGGTGGAAAGACAAAAACTTCGCTCAAGGATTTTAAAGATGTGCTTAACATCCAGACAAATGGGGCTATCATAGTAATAGCACCAAACGCCAATATTATATGGACAAATATGCTCATATAAATCGGTTCTTTCCGCATAAACTGATCCTTATATACTATAATGAACCCAGGTTTTAGCTCTCCATACCTGGATTAGGGTGGCCAAAAAAATTGCAGCAAAGAGAACATAAGCCATAGCACTGCCATAACCCATTTTGAAATATTGAAATGCATTCTGGTATAAATAATGCACAACGACTGAAGTACTTCTGGCTGTCCCACCTTCCGTCATGATAAACACCTGGTCAAAAACTTGAAATGACCATATTACCTGAATAATAATAACGAAGAAAGTGGTAGGAGAAAGCAATGGTAGTGTAATTCGCCAAAATTGATTCCAACTAGGAGCTCCATCAATCCGAGCAGCTTCATAGTAAACATCGGGAATCCCCTGTAAACCAGCTAAGAAAATTACTATGTTGAATCCTAATCCTCTCCAAACGCTGACAATAATAAGCGCTGGCATCGCCCATTGAGTACTGGATAGCCACTTAGGTCCTTTGATACCTATAAAACTCAAGGCTAAATTTAAAAGTCCGAACTCGGGATTATAAATCCATTACCATACAATAGCGACAGCTACCATAGAGCAAACTACAGGAAGGAAGTAGATCGCACGGTATAGTTTGATGAGACGGCCGGCTCGCTTCAGGGCTACTGCAAGAATCATAGCTAAGAAGACCCCTGAGGGTACAGTTCCTGTAACATAATAAACTGTATTCCGGAGAACTTTAAGGAAGGTAGGATCCCGGAAAAGCTCAATGTAGTTCTTTGTGCCCAAAAAGACAGGGGGTGTCATAATATCCCATTTGAAAAAGCTGAGGCCCAGAGCTGCCACTAAAGGAAACAAGATGAATGTGAGGACACCGAATATACTAGGTAAAAGAAATAGATACCCCCACAAAGCCTCACTATAAGCAATGCCTTTCACCTTTCTTTTCTTCTTTTCTCAGAGGTCGGATGACCATTTTTCATACTCTCAAGGTTCGTCCAATCTTATAGCTTTAGGTCGCTGAGGTGAGAAAAAGTGTTTTTTGAACCTGAGCGACCTCTCAGAATCTAACCACTGCCCATCTACCGTTCAGCTAGCACAGCGTTAACTCTTTCCACTAACCTTTTCATTACCGGCTCAACAGCCTGTTTTTCATTCGTCCAAATCAGCTGTGTCTCCTCTTCTATGATATCTACAGCTTTTTGGGGTACGAAACAATAAGGGGATAGTACTAGATAGTCACGGAAGTACTCAGCTATGCCTTCATATCCCTCAGGGTGCACCTGCGGATTGAGCCAGCGCTCCATTCCCTCCGGAGTGTACAAAGAGAGTCGGTTAGGCATCCACAAGCCAGCCCTTACGAGATCAACTTGATATTCCTCCGATGATAAAAATTTGACAAGTTTCCAGGCTTCCTCTGGGTGTTTTGTTGTCTTGAAAGCAGAATGAACATGCGCAGTAGCCACACTGACAGGTTTCTTAAACACAGGCAAAACTCCTACTTGAACAGGGAAATCCATAGTCGCTAATAGCTGTAGAGCCCAAGAACCATCGAAGAGTGTAGCAACTCTACCAGTTTCGAGCATCTGCGCTGGATTCATTCCTACATTCTGTAGAACGAAAGCATCAGGAGCAGCTTTATGGATGCGTTTAACATCGGCCATCTTCTGAACTACTTCAACTGCGGCTGGCTGATCCAATAAACATTTAGTATAATCATCATTGAATAATCTGCCTTCATTGGATAGAATAAGAGGGTGGGGCGCGGTAAGGCTGAACCAAGCTTCTAATCCATAGTTTCCGTATTGAGTTACCTTGCCTGATTCATCGGTTAGAGTTAATTTCTTAATTACGTTGATAAACTCATCCCATTTCCAAGCCTCATCGGCGTTCGTGGGAGGATAATCTAGACCCGCTTCATCAAAGAGATCTGTGTTAGAATAGAGAACTCCTGCAACTACACAACAGCTTATACCATAAATTCTACCATTTACGACCATCTTCACGCGGTCTATAGGGATAAAGTCCTCCAGTTTAAGCTCTTTATAAAACTGTTCGGTAATATCCAGTAGCACCCCCCTCTTCACAAACTCCCGATAAAACGGTTCGGCAGCCACAAAGGACACATCAGGAGCTCTACCCCCGCGTACAAAATTAGTAATTTTGAGTGGTGCTCTGAAAACGGTGTGGCGATATATTCCACCTCAATGTCCGGGTTCCGGCTCTCGAAGAGCGCTATCCCTTTCTTTACACTTTCAGTCTCTAACGGACTAGCTTCCCATCCCATAAAGGTTAACGTAACTTTCCCTATGGCTGTGCTAGCGAAGCACACCAACATCATCATAAGCGCAGCCATAAACAGAATTCCTCTTTTAGGTCTTTTCATTCATCTTCTCCTTATGAGTAATTTAACCCCAGAGCCGCTTTTCAAAGACATCTTTCACCTCCCTCCGGCTCCATTTTTAACACTTTCTTTATTCCAGAGAAAAAGGTCCCCTCCTTAAGCTAATACCACTACATTAATTGGGTAAATCCAGCTTCTTTATGAAGAAATATTTTTTTCTTTTGTCAAAGAGCTCTTCACATACAGGTTTGTTATTTAATGTCCGAGAAATTGTGGTTGTGCTAACACCGGCTTTTTTAGCTATATCTCGTGAGGTAACGTGACTCATTATCCACCTTTTAGGTTTCCTTATCGTTGCCGTTATCGATTGCATTTGACTGAATCTTATTTTTTGGTCAAGTGATCGATTTGACACGAGCCTTCTCCTCCAACAAAGCTCACATCGACTCCTGATCCTTTTGACTGCGCTCCTTCAATACTTCTCATCTCATTCTTGCCATATATTTTATCATAGATCCTTAAGAATTTGACAAAGAGGCTGTTCTATTGTATAAA
>JBHIEA010000051.1:0-10126 GCA_046760365.1 bacterium | reverse complement strand
TAAAACCAATAGTTCGACCACCTTTAACTACAGTAAAGACTCTCCTTACCCTTATTAGCCTTTCTTCGAGCTCTCCAATCCCTTCTTCTACAGGCTCTTCTACCTTCTTATCTTCCTCTACAGCTTCTTTCACTCTTTGCACTCCTCAATAGCCTTGAGAATATCAATGGCTGCCTAAAACTCAATTCCTTGACTTCGCATTCCTTCTGCCAAAGCCTTTATTCGTCCATGATAAGGATAACCGCTTCTATCAAAGACGATTTCTCTTATTCCTTTGATCTTTGCTTGTTTTCCTAGCTCTTCTCCTAATTTCCTCGCTATCTGAAAGTTCTTGGCGCAGTATCCACTCCGAGGTATATCCTTTAAAGAGGAAACGCTCACTAATGTCTGGTGCTCTTCATCATTTATCAATTGAGCGTAAATATACCGATTACTTTTATATACGGAAAGTCTCGGTCTACCCTTTAGACCCAGGATTTTTTCCCTTACTCGTTTTCTTCTTCTCTGCCTAGCTAAATATTTACGTTTGGCGTGACCCACCACCTTAGATTCCTCACCAATTATATTATTTGGTTCCTAATGCTGCTTTGCCTACCTTTCGTCTTATCACCTCTCCTTTATATCTAATACCCTTGCCCTTGTAAGGTTCGGGTTTCTTTAAAGTCCTAATCTCTGCGGCAACTTCTCCAACTTTTTGCTTATCACAGCCAAAAATCCGAATTGCATTGGGATTGGAAACCTCTATCCCTACATCTTCTGGACATCTGTACCTGACAGGATGGGAATATCCTACCCTCAAAATCAAAACCTCATTTTCTAATGTAGCCTTGTACCCCATCCCTACAATCTCCAGAACCTTCTCAAACCCTTCTGAGACACCCTTCACCATGTTGAAAATGAGGCTGCGAAGGGTCCCGTGCAGAGATTTACTCCGTTTATCTTCGTTAAGTCTTTGGACCAAAATTTGTCTATCTTTGATAACTACCTTAATTGCTAATGGTATCTCTCTTTCCAGCTTACCCTTGGGGCCTTTTACTGTAATCTTGCTTTTGTTTATCTCAACCTTTACCCCTTCCGGGATCGGAATAGGCTTCTTACCAACTCTCGACATAGTCAAATACCCTTTCTGTTCGGAGCTACCATACCTGGCAAAGAATCTCTCCTCCCACTCCCATCCTGCGTGCTTCCTCACCTGTGAGAACTCCCTTAGGTGTGGAAAGGATGCAGATACCCAGCCCATTTAGTACCCAGGGAATCTCATCTTTTCTGACAAACCTTCTTCTACCGGGTCTGCTGACCCGCTCCAAATGTTTGATAATCTTTTCTCCCTCATCCGAGTACTTCAAATATATTTGAAGTACCCTTTTCTTTCCTCTTGCCGTGATGACCCGATGTCCCTTTATGAAACCCTCTTTTTGCAAAACTCTAGCGATAGCTTCTTTTAGGTTAGAACTTGAAACCTCAACTTTAGTGCTTGACAAAGCATTAGCGTTTCTAATTCTGGTCAAGAGGTCGGCGATAGGATCAGTAAGCACCTTATTACCCCCTTAGAAAGCCAAGGTCTTACCAGCTAGCCTTTTTAACCCCGGGCAGAATCCCATCGTGAGCTAGGTAACGAAAGCAAATTCGGCACAGGGCAAATTTTCTCATGTAGCCTCTAGGTCGGCCACAAATTTGACACCGATTATATCTACGAACTTTAAATTTCGGAGGCCTCTTCACTTTTTCCATTAAGGCCTTTTTCGCCATTGGCCCAATACTCTCCTTTTCTAGAACCTACTACGGCTCAGCTTTCAAGGAATACCTCGGGACTGTTCCCCTCCGTCGCTTATTAGTATAGTGGGTAGCGTATAGAGTAAATCTGAAAGTGGTGCTCGTTTAGAGTTTTACTATCCGCTAAACGCTATACACTCTCTTCGACAGGCGCATAAATCTTCTAAATACCAACACTTTTCTGAGGAATCAAGTCACTAGAACTCGGCGAAGTTTCCTTTTTAAAGGGCATACCCAGATAAGCAAGAAGTTGCCTGGCTTCCTCATCTTTTTTGGCTGTAGTTACTATGGTTACGGATAAACCCTGAATCTTCTCCACTTCTTTATACTCCAGTTCTGGAAAAACTAATTGTTCTGGCAAACCCAGAGTAAAATTGCCCCTTCCATCGAGTTGACTCGCAGAAACTCCTTGAAAGTCTCTGATTCGAGGTATGGCTAGATTAAATAACCTATCCAAAAATTCGTACATTCTTTCTCCCCTAAGAGTGACCTTACAGCCTATAGACATACCTTCTCTTAGGGAAAACCCAGCGATGGACTTTTTAGCGCGGGTAACAACGGGCTGCTGTCCACTGATCAAAGCAAGACTCTTCTTAGCTGCATCAAGAGATTTGGAATCTTTCTTGGCGTCACTCACTCCCATATTAAGACAAACCTTCTCCACCTTGGGAACTCCCAGGTAATTCTTATAATCAAATTTTTTCATCATCAAAGGAACAACATTTTCTTTATAAAATTTCTTTAATCTAGCCATCTTAATCTATCACTTCTTTACATTTTTTACAAAATCGTAATTTTTCGCGCTCTTCCGGCGATTTTTGCACAATCTTAACTCCCACCCTGGTTCTCTTCCCACACCTTGGACATATGAGCATCACCTTACCGGTAAAAATGGGGGTTTCCCTTTCAACTATTCCACTCTCTTGGCCTCTTCGGGTAGGCCTAATGTGTCTTTTGGTAATATTAACTCCCTCAACAACCAGTTTATTTTCCGCGGGGATTTTTTGAATTACTTTACCTCGCTTTTCTTTATCTTTGCCAGACACGACCACGACTTCGTCACCCACTTTTATCTTCGACATCTCTCTTCTTTTTTCAACTCACGGCCTTGAGTCTCGGTTCTATTTTCATAGAACCTCTGGAGCCAAGGAAATAATCTTCATGAAATTCTTTTCCCGCAGTTCCCGGGTTACAGGGCCAAAAATCCTTGTCCCACGTGGATTTCCTGCTGTATCAATCAGTACCCCGGCATTATCGTCAAATCTTATATATGAGCCATCAGGGCGACGTAATTCTTTTTTCGTCCGAACCACCACTGCCCGAACCACCTCACCTTTTTTTACTTCAGTATTAGGAACAGCCTTTTTCACCGACGCTATTATTACATCTCCTATCCGAGCATACCTTCGAGCAGAACCCCCCATTACCCTTATGCACATTATTTTTTTTGCACCGGTATTGTCAGCAACTGTCAGTTGAGTTTGGGGCTGAATCACTTTATGGCTTCTTTCCTTACCAGGATCTCAGTCACCCGCCAATGTTTGTCTTTGCTTAAAGGTCTGGTCTCTGCTACTTTCACCAAATCTCCTATTTGGCATAGGTTCTTTTCATCATGAGCTTTGATTTTTTTCCTCTTCCTCATCCTTTTTCCATAAAGGGGATAAGCAAATTCACGGCTAACCATAATTACCACGGTCTTATCCATTTTATTACTTACTACCTTACCCACTCTTTCTTTAGGATTTTTTCTCTGAGTCTCGCTCATGATCATTGCCTCTCGGAAAGCAATGTCTTTATCCTGGCTACGTTTTTTCTAACTTTTCTGATTTGGGCGGGATTTGCCGCCCTTCCCTGAGCTGCCTGTATTCTTAAACTAAATAACTCGGCCCTAAGCTCTTTAAGGCGCTGATAAAGATCCTCCGTGGACAGCTCCCTCAGCTCTCCAATCTTCACAGTTTACCCTCATCGGAAGAAATAACCTTTGTCTTAAGGGGAAGTTTGTGGGAAGCTAAACAAAACGCTTTCTCGGCTCTGCCCCTGTCCACTCCTCCAAGTTCAAAGAGAATTCTTCCGGGCTTAACCGGCGCTACCCAGAAATCGGGTTCCCCTTTACCCTTTCCCATTCGAGTCTCCAAAGGTTTCTTAGTAACAACTTTGTCAGGAAAAATCCTGATCCAGAGCCGTCCTTCATGTCCTATACCCCGGATTATAGTGACTCGACTCGCTTCTATTTGACGAGCAGTTACCCAACCAGCCTCCTGAGCGACCAGCCCGTATTCGCCAAAATTTAATGTGCATCCCTGCGAGGCCTTACCTTTCAAACTACCCCTTTGACTTTTTCTATATTTAACTCTCTTCGGCTGCAGCCTCACTTTCGAATTCCTCCTCCCTAAAAGTAAGTAAAGCCTCTCCCTTGCATATCCATACTTTTACTCCGATGCAGCCATAAGTGGTATGAGCGGTGGCAACCCCATAATCAATATCGGCTCGTAAGGTATGTAAAGGAACTCTTCCCTCTTTCATCCATTCAGTCCTAGCTATCTCTGCTCCAGCAATCCTTCCCTTGCAGGTAATCTTAACACCCTCTGCTCCAAGCTCCATTATGCGAGAGATAGCTTCCCTCATGAGCCTTTTCGCTCCAATTCTTCTCTCTAGCTGAAAGGCTATCCTTTCGGCAACCAATTGGGCATCCAAATCAGGCTGAGTTATCTCCTGGACATTCAGGAAAACCTTTCCGTCCGTTATTAAACGTTCCAGATCCTCCTTGGTCTTCTCAATAGTCTCACCTTTTCTACCAATAATTATGCCAGGACGAGCAGCAAGGATACTTACCCTTACTTTATTGACAGCCCTTTCTATCATAATTTTTGAAATATTCGCTTTTTTGAACTTCTCTTTAATGAAACTGCGGACCTTAAGATCCTCATGAAGACGCAAGGCATAACCTTTTTCTTCATACCACCGACTCGTCCAATTTTTTACTACTCCTAGCCTTAATCCTGCCGGGTTAACCTTCTGTCCCACGCCCAAACTCCTCAAGAACTATGGTAATGTGCGAGCTTCTTCGTCTCATTAAATCAGCTCTACCTCTAGCTCTAGGCTTCGTTCTCTTTAAAGTAGCGCCTTTACCAACCAGGGCCTTTTTGACGTAAAGAGTGTCTGAACTTAATTCAAAATTATTCTTAGCATTGGCTAAAGCCGATTTTAAAACCTTTGCTACTTCTCCGACCCCACCTTTTCGGGTAAAATTTAGAATCTGTACCGCCTCGACTGCAGGTTTACCTTGGATAAGGTCGGTAACCTTTTTCACCTTTAGAGGAGATACCCGAATATATTTTGCAACCGCTTTCACTTCCATTTAAGAACCCCGTAGAGAAATTAGAAAATCTCGGGACTAGGCCCCCTCCGTCGCTGTATTAGTATAGCGGGTAGCGTAGAGCGTATAGAGTAAATCTGAAAGTGGTAGTGGTTTAGGGTTTTACTATCCGCTAAACGCTCTCTTTGGGGAAAGTCCCTCGATACACATATAAACCTTCTAAATAGCAATGCTTTCCTGATACTGTCAAGAATTAAAGGCCTCTCTCTTCCTTAATTCTTAATCCTTAGCCCTTAATCCTTTTTACTTCGGTGATATAGTTCTTTTTGTATGCGCTCCGTGATGATCAAACTTCCGCGTAGGCGCAAATTCACCCAATTTATGTCCCACCATGTCCTCAGTGATATAAAGGTGATGAAAATCTTTCCCATTATGAACAGCCATGGTATAGCCCACAAAATCAGGAATAATCATTGACCTACGGGACCATGTCTTTATGGGTTTCTTCGTCCTTTCCTTTTTCATTCTTTCCACTTTTTTCAAAAGAGACGGCTCTACATATGGTCCCTTCTTGATACTCCGCCCCATTCTCCTACCTCCATTATTTCTTCTTCCTCCTCTGAATAATCAATCTGTCTGAGAATTTCTTTTTCCTACGAGTTTTTGCCCCCCTAGTGGGTTTTCCCCAAGGAGTTACGGGGTGCCTTCCAGGGCCACTACGTCCTTCACCTCCTCCGTGAGGATGATCTATGGGGTTCATGGCAGCTCCTCGAACCTTTGGACGTCGACCCAACCACCTAGATCTGCCGGCTTTACCTGCCTGAATATTCTCATGCTCTACATTTCCCACCTGACCCAGAGTAGCTCTACACTCTAGAGGAACCAACCTCACCTCCCCTGAGGGAAGCTTCACCTGAGCATATTTTCTTTCCTTACTTAAAAGTTGAGCATTTGCTCCTGCGGAACGAACTAATTGAGCTCCGGCTCCCGGCTTTAACTCAATATTATGAATTTGGCTTCCTTCAGGGATCTCTCGCAAAGAAAGCGTATTCCCTTTGACTAAACGTGCCTCTTTTCCTGAAATAACCTCATTCCCCACTTGCAAGCCCTGAGGAGCAATAATATACCTTTTTTCTCCATCTCTATAGTGGAGTAGTGCAATTCTGGCAGACCTATTAGGATCATATTCAATGGAAGAGACATAACCCGGGATTCCATCTTTGTCTCTCTTAAAATCAATTATACGGTACCTTCTTTTGGCTCCACCTCCTCTGTGTCTAATACTAATTCTACCCTGATTGCTTCTACCCCCCCTCTTTCTTAAACTTCGGGTAAGACTCTTCTCGGGTTTGCCTTTAGTAATTTCCGAAAAATAATAGCCACTTCTACCTCTTTTTCCAGGCGTGGTGGGCTTGTAGGTTTTCACTGCCATACTATACTCCTAACTCCTCAATAGTCTCTCCTTCTTTCAACCTCACGATGGCTTTCTTCCAGCTAGGCGTTTTACCCATCACTCGGCCTCGCCACCTCTTCCTTTTTCCCTTAACCCACATGATCCTAACTCTATCTACTCTCACTTTAAATAGCTCTTCTACTGCCTTTCTTATTTCCACTTTGCTTGAGTTCGAAGAGACTTTAAACAAGTACTTGTTGTCTTTTAGAAGCTCGGTCCCCTTCTCTGAAACTATAGGAGATAAGATAATGTCTTGAGCAGCTTTATTCATTTTTCCCTTAATCTCTCCCTTATCTGCAGTAAGGCACCCTTAGTGATACATACATTTTTGTGGGAAAGAACATCATAGGCACTGAGACAAAAAGGACTGGATAATCGTAAATTTTTTAAATTGGAAGCGGATCTTATTACCTTCTCATCTACCTGTTCCAAAACCAGTAACGTTTTTCCTTTTATGGAGAGTGATTGCAGAAATCCTACCATCTCCTTAGTCTTTCCATTTTTTATAGAAATCTGGTCCAGAATGATCAATCCCCCTTCCTTTAGTTTCTTCCTTAGACTCGATTTTAGAGCTATCTTTTTTATCTTCTGAGGAAGAGGGTATCGGAAGCTTCTTGGCTTTGGTCCAAAGATAATTCCTCCACCTACCCAGAGAGGTGAGCGTATGCTACCCGCTCTAGCTCTTCCTGTGCCTTTCTGAATCCATGGTTTTCTCCCCCCTCCTTTTACTTGGGCACGGGATTTTGTGGAAGCTGTACCCTGCCGATGACTGGTGCTATAGGCCAACATAGCTTCCCGCAAAACAGAAGATATGATTTTATCCCCAAAGACATCTTCATCCAGAGAAAGAACCTCGATGGCTTTCCCTTGCATATTATAAATCTTTGTTTCCATTGGTTAGCTCTTTGCCCCTTTTATAGCTACAAAACCCCCTCTTCTACCTGGCAGACTACCTTTTATCAAAAGGAGATTGAGCTGGGGGTCTATCTTTACTAGCTTCAAATTACGGGTAGTCACCTTCTTTGATCCCATCTTCCCCGGCATCTTCTTTCCTTTGAATACCCGAGAAGGGTCGGAAGACGCTCCTATAGAACCGGGTCGACGATGCCAGTGTTTTGCCCCGTGAGAAGCAGGACCGCCCTTAAAGCCGTGTCTCTTTACCACACCCGCAAATCCCTTTCCTTTAGAGACCCCAACAACATCTACCACCTCACCTTCTTTAAACGCGCCAACATTGATCACATCCCCTACCTTTAAACCACCAATATCCTCCACTCTAAACTCTTTTAGAAGTCTCCTAGGGGAAATTTTAGCCTTTCTGAAATGTCCTGACTTCGGCTTATTAACCTGGTTTTCTTTCACCTCTTCAAAGCCTAATTGAACTGCATTGTAGCCATCTTTTGCCTTAATCTTTCTCTGCACCACTATACACGGTCCCGCCTCCACTATTGTCACCGGAATAAGACTATTGTCATCATAGATTTGACTCATACCAACCTTTTTACCCATGATCACGCGTATCATAATTTGACCTCTACGTGCACTCCGGTGGGAAGATTCATCCCCATTAAGGCATCCACTGTCTTAGGATTGGACTCCAGAATGTCTATCACTCTCTTATGAATTCGCATCTCAAATTGTTCTCGGGAGTCTTTATGGGTATGCGGACTCCGCATCACCGTGAATCTTGAGACCCTTGTCGGCAAAGGTATGGGCCCGCATATTCTTGCCCCCGTTCTTTCAATGGTATCTATGATTCTCTTCACTGACTGATCTAGTATCCTATGATCGTAAGCCTTTAATTTGATCCTGATTTTCTGTTTTGCCACTCATAACTCCTCTTCCAATGATTTTCTCAGCCACATCGGATGGTACTTCCTCATAATGGGAAAATTCTATATTGGGAACACCCCTTCCTTGAGTCATTGACCTCAGTTTAGTAACGTATCCAAAAAGCTCAGTCAAGGGAACATACCCATTAAGATAACGAACGTTATCTCTTGTCTCCATCTTATAGATTCGACCTCGTCGACTGGTGAGATCACCAATCACCTCACCCACAAAATCTTGGGGAATCCTCACCTCCACCTTCATTATTGGTTCCAATAAATAAGGTTCCGCTTGCTGGCATGCCTTTTTAAAAGCAATGGAAGCTGCTGTTTTAAAGGCAAATTCTGAGGAGTCAACCGGATGATATGAACCGCTAAGAAGGCTCACCTTAATATCGGTTAAAGGATAACCACTCAGTATTCCATTCGACATTGCCTGTTCAATCCCCTCTTTTATGGCAGGCGTAAATTCTTTGGGGACAACTCCACCTTTGGTTTTATCTACAAATGTCTCTTCTGCATCTTTTCGGGGTTCAATCTCAAGCCATACATCTCCATATTGACCTTTACCCCCGCTCTGATGTATATATTGACCTCGGGCCTGCGCTTTTTTCCTGATCGCCTCTTTATAAGCTACCTGAGGTTTCCCCGCATCGACTCCCACTTTGAAGTCGCGTCGCAATCGCTCCAAGATGACTTCCAGATGCAATTGGCCCATGCCCGAGATTATGATCTGACCGGTCTCCTCATCCTGACGGATCTTAAAAGTAGGATCCTCGTGAGCCAATTTAGACAAGGAGCTGGCCAATTTATCCTGATCCAAGCTAGTCTTAGGCTCGATAGCTACCGAAATCACGGGTTCGGCAAACTTCATTGGTTCAAAGATTAGGGGGTGTTTTTCTTCACTGAGGGAATCGCCAGTATCTATCTCTCTTGGCCCTATGGCTGCCCCTATATCTCCGGCAAAAATCTCTTTTCTGTCCTTTCGGTAATTAGCATGCATCTCTAGAATGCGAGCTATTCTCTCTTTTTGACCCTTGGTGGAATTATAAACTAGCTGGCCAGCTTTTATCATCCCGGAATAAACCCTGAAATAGGTCAGTCTACCCATGTATGGATCAGTTACTATCTTAAAAGCTAAGGCGGAAAAGGGTTCTTTAATGGAGGCGCGCCTTCTCTCTTTCTTCCCATTCAGTGGATTTATACCTACGACCGGGGGAATATCCAGAGGCGAGGGAAGGTACTCTACAATGGCATCCAACAGAAGTCGAGTTCCCTTATTTCTTAAGGCACTTCCACAAAGAACAGGAACTACCCGGTGACTCAAGGTTAGCTTTCTTACCTGTCTTTTGATCTCCCCTACCCCGAGACTTCCTTTTTCTAAAAACCTCTCCAGACACTGGTCATTGTTCTCTGTAATCTTCTCCAATAAATGGTTATGCCAATATGAAGCAAGCTCCTCCAAGGATGAAGGAATTTCTTCGGTTGAGATTCTAGCCTCCAGGTCGTGTCCATACCAAATTAAAGCCTTCATCTGCACTAGGTCAACAACTCCTCTGAAATTTTCTTCCTTCCCAATAGGTAACTGAAGAGGAAGAGGAGCCAGTTCGAACTTTTGCTTAATAGAATCAATGACCCGGTAAAAATCAGCCCCCACTCTATCCATTTTGTTGATGAAAGTCAGACGGGGAACATGATACCGATTGGCCTGCCGCCAGACTGTTTCTGACTGAGGCTCTACTCCCTCTACTCCAC
>JBHIEA010000050.1:0-10273 GCA_046760365.1 bacterium | reverse complement strand
GGATCCTATCCATCAGAATGCTTCCTCCTATTGCGGCAGCTCTCCCTCTTTTTATCTTTTATAGCTCTCTTCGCATCCTCGACACTTATGAAGCTCTAATTATTACCTATAGTCTTATCAATATACCTTTCGCGGTCTGGATGTTAAAGGGATTCTTTGATGAACTACCTCCTTCCTTGGAAGAGTCGGCTCTGGTGGACGGGTGTACTCGCTTGACAGCTTTTTATAGGATAGCACTTCCTCTGATTGCCCCGGGTCTGGTAGCTACCACTTTATTCAACTTTATCTTCTCCTGGAATGAGTTTCTCTTCGCTTTGGTTTTCACTCGTTCCCACGTTACTCCCCTTACCGTATTTATTGCTGGTTTAATCGGGGGTCATGAGATTCTTTGGGGTGAGATTTCCGCCGTTGGTACCATGGCTAGCCTCCCCATTATAGTCTTGGCAATCTTCCTTCAGAGGCATCTGGTAAGAGGATTAACTATGGGGGCAGTTAAAGGATAATTGTTTCCACGAAAAGGATCGGTTCCCTGAGGAAGGGGACTATGTTTTTAGAGTCAACTAACATCAGTAGTGGAGAGATTATCTCCTGAGGGTTCAAGTGGAATACAAAGCTGATAGTTTAAAAGCTGCGATGTCTGGCGAAGATATTCGTAAAAAAATAGCCTCTTTCATCGACCATACTCTACTTAGCCCCGATGCTACTGAGGATGAGATAAAAAAGCTCTGTGAAGAGGCAAAAAAATTTGGCTTTGCCGCCGTTTGCATAAATCCCTCATTTGTTAAACTAGCTTCTGAGCAACTGAAAGGATCGGGGGTCAAGGTCTGCACGGTGGTTGGATTTCCCTTTGGGGCAACCCATAAAAAGGTAAAGAGCTATGAGGCAGCCAAAGTTGTTGAGGAGGGGGCGGATGAGATTGATATGGTCGCCAACATTGGAGCACTCAAAGGAAAAAACTTCCGCTTGGTTTATGAAGATGTCCGAGGGGTAATTGAAGCAAGCAAGGATAAAGTGGTAAAAGTTATTCTGGAGATGGGAAGTTTAGCTCAAGAGGAGAAGATGGCTGGATGTGTGTTAACCAAGGCTGCCGGTGCCAGCTATGTAAAGACTTCTACTGGTTTTGGTAAAGGAGGTGCCACGGTCGAAGATGTTGCTTTGATAAGAAAAATTGTGGGAACCGGGATGGGGATCAAAGCCGCGGGGGGATAAGAAACCTTGCGACCGCTTATAACTTAATTAAAGCAGGAGCCACCAGACTCGGTACCAGCAACGGAGTAAGTATTGTCAAGGAGAGCCAAATCTCTGCATAAAGGGAATGGATCTTTAGAGCATCTGCATAGCCTTTTTCACTTCTCTTAAGGTAGAGGTAGCTAGCTGACTGGCTTTTTCTTTTCCTTCCTTGAGTATCTTATCTAGACCTCCTTTTTCTTTCTCCAACTCTTTTCTTTTCTGGCGAAAAGGAGAAAGATATTCAATCAAACTCTTGGCTAGATTTTTTTTGCAGGTAGTGCATTTCAGAGTCCCCTCTTTACAATTTTTGAAAATCTTCTCCAGTGGTGCCCCTAAAAACTTACCAAAAATCTGATGATAGCTATAAACATTGCATTCTTCAGGATGTCCAAGATCTCCTAAATAAATTTTCTTAGGGTCAGTGAACATTCCCTGAATCTTTTCTTCGATTACCTTCGGAGGCTCGGAAAGAGAAATGTAGTTATCATAAGACTTGCCCATCTTCTTTTTTCCATCTAAACCTAAAATTTTCACCGTCTCGGACAAAAGAGGTACCGGTTCAGGAAAGACACGGCCGTAAAGACGATTGAACCTTCGAGCTATCTCCCGGGACAGTTCTAGATGAGCTACCTGATCCTCCCCTACGGGAACTTTGTTTGCTTTATAGACGAGAATGTCGGCTGCTTGAAGCACTGGATATCCCAGTAGTCCATAGTTATTTTCCTGACCCATTTCAAGTTTTTCTTTATAAGAAGGACAGCGTTCCAGCCAGGAAATAGGGGTAATCATAGACAGAAGCAGATGAAGCTCGGCATGTTCGCGTACCTGTGATTGGACAAAAAGCGTGGATTTTTCAGGATCCAGACCTGCACAAAGCCAATCAATCAAAACATCCTCGATATCTTGCTTAATTCCGCGGGTATCTGTTCGATCGGTAAGAGCGTGCCAGTCAGCAATCATAAAGAAGCATTCATACCTGTCCTGCAGTTTTACCCAATTAGAAAGAGCCCCTAGATAATTTCCCAAATGGAGCCTTCCTGTAGGTCTCATCCCACTGAGTATACGCTCTTTATTCAAGATATGCCTCGAGGTTAGTCGGGGCGACCGGATTCGAACCGGTGACCTCTTGCGCCCCATGCAAGTGCGCTAAACCAGGCTGCGCTACGCCCCGTTAATCCAATATTCTCACTATTTCCTGCAGCTCTTTCTTTATAACTAGGGGAGTGATGGGGCTTCCCTTTGTTCTATGTAGCTCTTTTTGAGCCCCATGGATGGTAAATTTTTTTTCGTAGAGGAGTTCTTTTATCCCCAGGATTACTTCAATATCTTTTCTTTGGTAGCGACGATGTCCTCCTCTGCTTTTTTGGGGTCGAATCTCCCTGAATTTATTTTCCCAAAATCTCAGAACATAAGGAGGAAGGCGAGTAATCTTACTCACCTCACCGATGGAGAAATATAACTTTTCCGGAATCTTAGCTTCCTTCCCCTTTTTGTCCAACTTGGTATCCATAGATTTTGTGGTCTAGATCATAGCAGTCCTTGCGAGCCTATTAGTGTGGTGACCGCTCACAAATAGTCCTTTTCACAATTTAACCCAAGGAGGTAGAAGATGCACCTCTTCTACCTCCTTAAAATGATTCCTTAGGCTACCACTTCTTTTAGGTTCTTACCGGCTTCGAATTTGGGCACATCTTTGGCCGGAATCTGAATTTCCTTACCCGTTTGAGGATTCCTCCCTCGACGCGATTTTCTCCTTCTCACTTTGAAACTTCCGAAGCCGACCAAAGTAACCTTCTCCCCCCTCGCCAGGCAGTCGGTGATGGTAGAAGTTATCGCATCAACCGCTTCCCTAGACGCCTTCTTTGTTAACCCTGTCTGATTGGCTACCTCCTCCACCAATTCGGCTTTGTTCATCTTGCCCCTCCTTTATGGAATATGAGTCTCAATATATCACATCTCTTGGTCTTGGCAAGTTACTGTGGTGGTTATTTTTTCTCCTAGTTTTCTTTCCTTTCCTTGCAACAGGCGTCCCAGATTAGATCGGTGTCTAAAAACAATGAGAAAAGCCGCCACTACACTTAAATACAGATAAAACCAACCTTTCTCATTCACCCAAAGCCAGATGAAAATTGGAAGGCTACCTCCAGCTAACATCGATCCTAGAGAAACGTAGCGAGTAAGACCTATCACCAAAGCCATAGTTAAAGCAGAGAACATAAAGGGGAAGGGAGTGAGAATCAAAAAGACCCCCGCTGTGGTAGCTACTCCTTTTCCTCCCCTGAATTTCAAAAAAACTGACCAATTGTGTCCTATAATAGATGATAGTCCCAGCATTCCCCCGGCTATCTGAGGACTTATCCCAATGGAGGAGGCAAATAGCGTTCCTGCCCATGCAGAGACTACTCCCTTGGCTATATCAGAGATCAAGACTAGCAGGCCGGGCAGAAGTCCTAAAACTCGCAAGCAATTGGCAAACCCGATATTGCCACTACCATAATCCCTTATATCTATTCCTTTAAGAATCCTCGCTATGAGGTAACCAGAAGGAACAGAGCCTATGAGATAGCCAATAAACAAAACGAAAGGAAGGATGGTCACTTTTCCTTACCGAAGGTCTTCTTTAGCCTTTTTTTAACCTTCTCCCCGATAAAGTCTCCCATCACAATAGCATCTTCTTTTAAGAGATTGAGATTACCCACTTCCTCTGTTTTTCCTTTTTCTTCTTTTTGTTTCTGCCCCTTTTTCTTTAATTGACGCAGACTAAGTCTAATTCGTCTCTTTTCTCGATTGATCTCTACAATTTCCGTGGTTACCTTGGCTCCTACTGTAACTGCTGCATCTGGATGAGCCCCATAGTCCTTATCCAATTCTGAAACATGAATTAATCCATCTATTCCAGGAGCCAAATTTACAAAAACTCCAAAGTCCTTTATCTGCCGTACTCTGCCGGAAATCGAATCTCCGACTTTGTATTCCTGAAGGAGTCTTTCCCAAGGATCGGGTTTAGCCTGTTTTAGACCAAGAGCCATTTTCTTTTTTTCAGCATTGATATCTAATATTTTCACTTCTATCTTTTCTTCTTTGCGTAGAACCTCTTTCGCGTGCCCTACACGCTTGTCCCAGGAAAGATCGGAAACATGAATCAAGCCCTCCAACCCTTCTTCGATCTCTACAAAGGCTCCAAAATTGGTAAGATGGGTGACTTTGCCCACTACCTGCTTACCTACCTGATATTTTTTTTGAACTTGTGTCCAAGGATTGGGCTTGGTCTGCTTTAATCCTAGAGAAATTTTTCTTTTTTCTCTATCCATTTTTAACACTTTTACTTTTATTTTGTCCCCAACTGAAACCACAGAGTGGGGGTCCTTAACCCATCCCCAAGAAAGGTTCTCCGGATGAATAAGTCCATCAATTCCTCCCAAATCCACAAAAATGCCAAATTTAGTTATCGAATTTACTCTTCCGGCTACCGTTTTGCCTTCTTTTAAGTTAGAAAGGGTTTTCTCTTTTGTTTTTTCTCTTTCTTCCAAAAGTAAGAACTTTCTAGAAAGCACTATATTCCGAGATCCTTTTTCAAGTTGAATAACCCTGACGGCTAGATTTTTTCCGATAAATGCTTTGAGGTTGTCTATCCTCTTTAAACTTATATGAGAGGTTGGGATGAAAGCTTTCAAGGACCCTAGGCTTGCTAAGACCCCCCCCTTTACTATCTTTACCACTTTCACCACTATGGATTTTCCATCCCTGAAGGCCTCCTCGAATTTTGCCCAGTTTAGACGAAAATCTGCTTCCTTTTTGGATAACAGAAGACGCCCTGTTTTGTCTTTGCCGGAAACATAAACTCGCATGATTTCCCCTATGGGAAGGGCTTTTTTTCTTTCGGGATCGAATTCCCCCCAGGGCATAAAGCCTTCAGATTTTGTACCCATGTCCAATAAGATTCCCTCTTTGCCTGTTTGCACGACTTTTGCTTCTATTATGTCTCCAAGTTTCACCACTCGGGGAATCTCGTATCCATGAATCATTTTGGCGAAGTCATCTTTTCTTTCCTCCACCTTCTCTTCCATTTCCGATCTCATTATACTGGCGGCAGCTTTCTCCAGAAGCCTTTCTTCTTTCGATTTAGACACCGTTAGCTCCTTTTCCGTAGAAGATATTCCAAGAGGAAATTACGAGTTTCACGTCTTTCCCGGACGGGCAGAGTGCCGCAGGCAACGAGAAGACGAGCAGAGGGTTCCAGAGCTGATATACAGCGACGAAGGAGGCCTACTCCCGAGTGATTTCTTGAGGATTTTAATGTTGAACCATTGCGAATATTGTCCACCTTCGGTTATTCATTTTTTAGAACCTTCTAAGCTATGGAAAATCGATCAAACCGATTTTTTATCTTTATTATTAACTCTTCAGGAGTAGAAGTTCCTCCTGTGATGCCAACTCTTTTTATCCCTTGCCAGTTTACAGAATTGAGATCTTCTTCTTTTTCCACGAAATACGTCTTCACACCCATTGATTGCGATAGTCTAGCTAGCTCAGAGGTATTAGAACTATTATGTCCCCCCACTACGACTACAGTCTCAACCTTTTTGGCTAGTTCCTTAGTTTCTTCCTGACGACGCCTTATCACTTTACATATAGTGTTAAAAACTCTGCACTCTTTTCCTCTTTCCACTAAATTCTTTACAATATTACTGAAATTGTCAAGACTCTCTGTGGTCTGAGCTACTACCCCTATCTTCCCCATAAAAGGTATTTTTTTTATTTGTTGAGGGTCTTTAACCACATAGGTTTTCTTTTCTCCCACACTAGCCATTACTCCTTTTATCTCAGGGTGGGTACTTAAACCAACGATAACTATCCGATACGACTTTTGAGAAAGGAATTTGGCTATTTTTTGCACCTTTGCTACATAAGGACATGTAGCATCTATTACTTTTAAACCGCTCTCTTTTGCCTGTCTGATTAAGGCCTGATCAACTCCATGCGATCTAATAATCACTGGTCCTCCCTTTGCTTGGGACAGATTCGAGACAAAGACAACTCCTTTTCTTTTCAGATCTTCAATTACCTGAGGATTGTGAATTAAGTCCCCCAGAGCATAAATTTTCCGCGCCTTTTTTAACTCACTGGTCACTAATCTCAAAGCTCTTTTTACCCCAAAACAAAAACCAATTTCTGGAGGGAGAAACACTTGCATAACCTACAGCCTCTCGATCAAATTTTTCATACTCTTTTCTAGCCTTTGATGAAGTATTTGTACTCCTTTTTTAATATCTCTCCCTTCGTATAATGGGTCACTCTCTAACGGCTTTCCTATCCGAACTTTTATCTTGGCTAATCTTATCATCTTCTTCCCCCGAGGAAGGGCCTTATCCGTTCCCCTAATAACAACAGGAATCAGAGGAACTTTTGTTCGTACAGCTATTCTTGCCGTTCCTTCTCTCAAGGGTCCAAGATCTCCTCCTCGACTGCGTGTTCCTTCCGGAAAGAGAACCAGAATCTTACCTCTTTTTAAGAGTCCGGAAGCCCTTTGGTAAGTTTTACGATCTAATCTCTCTCTTCTGACAGGAAAAGCTCCCAGTTTACTTATAAAACAGCCAAACAGAAAGTTTTCAAAAAGCTCCCTTTTTGCCATGAAATTAATCTTTCTTGGAACAAGAAGACCTATGACAATAGGATCAAGATAACTTAAATGATTGGAGGCAACGATCGCCCCTCCCTTGAGGGGAATGTTTTCCTTTCCTTGAATCTTTATGTCAAACAGACTCTTAAAGATTATTATGGCTAACTCACGTAAGAGGTGATACCAAAGAGGAGTTTCCTTCATGAGTTAAGTTTAGTTTTTACCACCTCTAGGATTCTATCCACTGTCTGGGAAATGTTCAGACAGGTATTATCAATAACTATCGCCTCTCGAGCCTTCTTCAGGGGAGCGATCTTTCTCTGGCTGTCTATCCTATCCCGAGTGAGAAGGCCAATAGCTACCCCTTTTTTTTCTGAAGATAGACCCTTGTCGGCTTCTTCCTTCCAGCGTCTTTTTACCCTCTCCTCAACCGAGGCTGTGAGAAAAATCTTGACTTCAGCTTTTGGAAAAACAACTGTTCCTATATCTCTACCCTCTGCTACAATATTTCCTTCTTTACCTATTTTTCTTTGTTGCGCTACCATCGCTTCTCTGACCCCTCTAACCACAGAAATGAGGGAGACGTTTTTATCTATCAGGGGAGAACGAATCAAAGAGGTTACGTCTTTACCATCGAGGTAAATTTTGGTTCGCATATTAGACTGAGATTTTAAGGCAATTTTTGTTTCTTTGGCGAGCTCGGAGAGAGATTTTCCATTCTTAATATTTACTTTGTTCCTTAAAGCTTTCCAGGTCAAGGCTCTATACATAGCTCCGGTATCTAAGTACAAATAGCCTAATTTCTTGGCCACGAGCTTAGCAGCAGTGCTTTTTCCTGAGGCAGCCGGTCCATCAATGGCAATTGTTAACCCGGGCCTGCTGGGAGAAGAGGGTAGCTTGGAGACTCTTGATAAACTCTTCATTTTGTGGTTTTGTTCCAATGGTGACTCTTATATAATGGGGAAGATTGTAGGCCCCCATTCCCCTCACAATTATTCCCTTTTTAAGGAGTTTAACCTCAACATCTTTTGCTTTTTTTCCAATTTTAATCAAAATGAAATTTGCTTGGGTAGGAATAAAGGAGACTTTGAGTCTTCTAAGATTTGAATAAAGAAACGCTTTCCCTTCTCTGACTAGACTTTTGCTTCGATTAACCTGATTCTCATCTTCTAGACTGGCCAAAGCAGCTACCTGGGCCAAGGAGTTTACATTAAAGGGAGGGCGAGCTTTGTTAAGTAGGCCAATAATTTCAGGGTTGCCAATCCCATAACCTACTCTTAATCCAGCCAGAGCGTAAATCTTGGAGAAAGTACGGAGGATAATAATGTTGCTGTTCCTGTCTAAAAGATCTATGCTTTGAGGATAATTTGGGTCCTCCACATATTCGTAGTAGGCTTCATCGAAAACCGTCAGGACCCGGTGCGGAATATCTCTTAGAAAATGATCTACCTCGTCTTTGGTAATAATGGTGCCGGTGGGGTTATTGGGATTACTGATAAAGATAATCTTTGTTTTAGGACCAATGGCTTTGCTCATTTCTGATAGATTCAATCTGAAGTTCTTTAAGGGGACAGGGGTAGCTTTTGCCCGGCTGAGTTGGGTATCTATTTTGTACATAAGAAACGAAGGATCCCCCATTATTGTGTCATCACCCTTCTGGAGAAAGATCCGAGTGATCAGAGAAACGATCTCGTCGGACCCATTACCCAGAATGATACTGTCTTCTTTTATGCCCAGTTTTTCTCCTAGAGCTTTTTTTAAATAATAATTGCCTCCGTCTGGATAAAAGTTGATTTTTGAAGCATATGATCTAATAGCCTTCACTGCTTTCGGAGAGGGTCCTAAAGGATTCTCATTGGAAGCAAGTTTGATTATATTCTTTAACCCAAACTCCCTTTTTACTTCCTCTATGGGTTTGCCCGGTTGATAAACTTCAATCTTAGAAATTTCAAATATTCCCTCCCTCCCAAGAAATCCCTCTTTTTCAGCCAATGATTCTCTCTTTTTATAATTAATTATTTTTGTTCAGATCGGCCTTTAGTACTGCCCCCTCTTTAGCTGAGCTTACCAAGTGAGTATAGCGGGCCAAATAACCCTTCTTGAACCGAGGAGGGGGCTTTCTCCAACTTTTCCTTCTTTTTGCAAGCTCTTGTTTAGACAAGCACACTTCAAGTTTTCTCCGAGGAATATCAATTAGAATCTCGTCGTCATTTTTTAAAAGGGCGATGGAACCTTCTTGGGCCGCCTCCGGACAGACATGGCCTATACATGGACCCCTTGTACCTCCTGAGAACCGTCCATCGGTAATCAAAGCTACCGAACGAAATAACCCCATTCCTACCACTGCGGCGGTGGGGGAGAGCATCTCTCTCATCCCTGGCCCCCCCTTTGGTCCTTCGTAACGAATGACGATAACATCATGGTCCCTTATTTTGCCTCCATAAATGGCTTTAACTGCATCTTCTTCGCTATCAAAGACCCTGGCTCTACCCTTAAATTTTTTCATCTCTGGCTCTACGGCAGATTGTTTCACCACTGCTCCTTCAGGGGCTAAGCTCCCGGTTAAGATAGCTATGCCTCCCTCTCTATCATAAGGAGCGTCTAGACTCCTGATTACTTTCCTATCCAAGACCTCTCCTTGTGAGGCAATCTCCTTTATAGATTTACCGGAGACGGTAGGCCGATCAACTAGGGTCTCTTTAAGAGTATTCAATAGGCCAGGAATTCCTCCTGCCCACTCCAGATCTTCCATAAAATAATCTCCCCCTGGGCGGAGATTAACCAAATGAGGAGTCTCTCTACCTATCTGGTCGAAATGCTCAAGTGATAGCTCAACCCCGGCTTCATTAGCCATAGCCAGAAGATGAAGGATAGTATTAGTTGACCCTCCAAGAGCCATATCTGCCCGAATGGCGTCCTTAAAGGCTTCTCTATTCATTATATCTCTAGGAAGAACCTTTTCCTCAATGAGTTTTACTATCCTTTGTCCACTCTCGTAGGCGATTCTTTTTCTTTTGGCCGAAACAGCTAAGGCACATCCTGATCCAGGAAGACTCATTCCCATGACTTCCGTGAGGCAAGCCATTGTATTGGCAGTATATAGACCCTGACACGAACCTGCTCCTGGGCAGGCCTCTTTTTCTAAAAACTCAAGCTCGGCCTCACTTATTTCTCCTTTTTTAAATCTACCGACTACTTCAAAGGCATCTCTTATATAGGAAAGTCTTTTTCTCTTGAATCTGCCAGACATCATGGGACCAGCCGTAACTATAATGGTAGGGAGGTTAATTCTGGCGGCGGCCATAAGAGTACCGGGGGTTATCTTGTCACAATTGGTAAGAAGAACCAGTCCATCAAAACAGTGGGCCTGAGCTACAGCTTCAATAGAGTCAGCTATTATTTCCCGCAAGGGAAGAGAATATC
>JBHIEA010000049.1:0-10305 GCA_046760365.1 bacterium | reverse complement strand
AGATGGTATCGAATGGCAGAAAAATCTTCAAATATTACCGGGGAGGAGCTTCTGCGACTCTTAGAACGAAGATTTGATAATGTGGTGTACCGACTAGGATTAAGTTTTTCCCGGTCACAGGCCCGACAGTTGGTCAATCATGGCCATTTTTTAGTAAATGGTCAAGCAGTGAATATTCCCTCCTATCTCATAAAGGAAGGGGACGTGATTGAAGTCAAAGACAAAAGTAAAAAGCTTCCCTTAATGAAACAGATACTGAAGGTGGCTCAAGAGAAAACTCTTCCAGGATGGCTGGAAATAGATAAGAAATCTCTTAAAGGAATGGTAAGGCGGTTTCCCCTCGCAGAAGAACTAGATCAAGAAGTTGATTTACCCTTAATAGTAGAATATTATTCAAGATAGATATTTTTAGTGGGTCAGTGACTAAGAACCAGTGTTTAGAAGATTTATACGCGTATCGAGGGACTTTCCCCGACCGGAGGTGGCGCAGCCAGGAGCCTTATATCAGCCACCTTAACGAGTCAGCTCTGCCTGTTTCCAGGGGGAGCAGGCCTTGAAGAGGCCGTTGAGGGGGCATTCCGAAGGAATCGGCGAAGCCCATTTTTCCCCCTCAAGAATAGTTTAGGAAGAAGAAAGACGTGTTGTTTGAGGAGCATAGCGACCTGTTCTGTCTGTTTTTGAATTTGGGGGGAGCAGGCCGAAGGCCGTTGAGGGGGGATAATTCCCCCTTCAAAGTTTTTCACGTCTTTCCCGGACCGAAGGTGCCGCAGGCAACGAGAAGACGAGCAGAAACAATGCAAAGCTGATATACAGCGACGGAGAGGAAGAATCCCGAGATTCTCTTGATGCAAGGAGGCCAGAGTGAGGCAATTAATAAAGCCCAAAGAGGTCTTGGTGGAAAAGGAGACCTTCTCTGACAGATATGGTAAATTCGTTATTGAGCCTTTAGAAAGAGGATATGGTATTACCTTAGGTAACTCTCTTCGTCGAATATTACTCTCTTCTATCCCGGGAGCTGCGGTGACAGTAGTTAAAATTGAGGGTGTCTCTCATGAATTTTCCACAATTCCAGGAGTCAAGGAGGACGTGCTGCAGATCATCCAAAATTTGAAACGAATTAGGGCAAAAATGTTTGTTGAAGGAGAGAAAAAAGTCTTTTTGGATGTGAGAGGTCCCCTTGAAGTAAAGGCTTCCCACATTAAAACGGATCCCGAGGTAGAAATTGTGAATCCGGACCTATACCTTGCCACTCTGGATAATGAAGAAACCCATCTAGCAATGGAGATTACGTTAGCCAAAGGCCGAGGTTATGCAATGGCGGACGAGAACAAGCATTCCGATCAGCCATTAGGAACTATACCTATAGACTCCATTTTTGGCCCTGTTAAGAAAGTGAAGTACGAAGTAAAACCGACTAGAATTGGAAGAAGGACGAGTTTCGATTCACTTATTCTGGAGATTTTTACAGATGGGACGGTTAAGCCCGATGATGCACTAAGGGAGGCAGCAGGAATTTTAAGTGAGTATTTGGGATTTTTCATGGCCAAACCCCCGAAAGAAAAGGTAGAGAGAGAAAAAGAAGAGAGAGAAAAGAAGCTATTAGAGCAGTCAGTTGAAGAATTAGGTTTATCCAGTCTGCCCCTTAAAGCCTTGAAAAGTTCAGGGATAGAAAAAATAGGTGATTTGCTGGGAAAGACCTCCAAAGAGCTTTTGGAGATTCAGAACTTTGGGCAGAAGTCGCTACAAAAGTTAAAGAAGAAATTGGCAGAATACGGTCTAGGTTTAGCTGGAGGGGAAATAAGTGAGGCACAGGAGAAAACAGAAAAAGTTGGGACGAGATAAGGCTCATCGAAAAGCGCTGTTAGCCAATTTGGTGAGATCGTTACTTTTCCATGAAGAAATTATTACTACCGAGGCTAAAGCCAAGGAAGCGGCTAGATTTTGTGAGAGAGTAATCAGTTTAGCTAAGGAAGATTCTGTTCATCATAGACGCAGTGTATTAAAATTTATCCACGACAAGAAAGTGATAAAGAAACTCTTTGATGTGATTGGCCCCAGATACAGGGATCGTAAAGGAGGTTGTACACGAATAATCAGACTTAGATATCGTCAGGGAGACGACGCTCTGATGTGTAAAGTGAAGCTAGTTTGATGAGTACCGTTGATTTGTTTGGCTGAGTGAAGAGTGCGTAATATAAAGCTCATATTAGAGTACGACGGCACTTCTTATCATGGATGGCAAAAACAACCGGGGCTTCCCACTATCCAGAAGGTACTTGAAGACAGTCTTTTTCTCCTTTTTCAGGAAAGAGTAAAAACAGCGGCTGCCGGAAGGACCGACGCCGGAGTCCATGCCAAAGGTCAGGTAGTAAATTTCATCACCCATACCTCGATTTCTTCCCCTTACATCCTGCCTGCTTTAAATAGTTATTTACCTAAAGATATAAGAGTCAAGAAGGTGCGTGAAGCAGAGATGGACTTTCACTCCCGGAAATCTGCTCTAGGAAGGGTTTATCGGTACTTAATCTATAATGGCAGCTTTCTTTCACCTTTCTACCGTAATTTCGTCTGGTGGGTTCCCTTCAATTTAGACCCGGACCTGATGAGAAAGGCCGGTAAGTTCCTGATAGGGGAACACGATTTTTCATCATTTCAAGCGCAGGGGAGTTCAGCTTCCTCAACCGTCCGCGAAATAAAAAAATTCTCCCTTTTGGAGAAGGGAAAATTTGTGCTCATTTATATTGGGGCTGATAGTTTTCTTTATAAAATGGCTAGAAACATAGTAGGCACGCTGGTTGAAATAGGTAGGAAAAAGATAACACCTCGTGAGATGAAAAAAATTTTGGAGACAGGGGATAGAAAGATGGCCGGCCCAACTGCTCCGCCACAGGGTCTGTGTCTGGTGAGGGTAGAATACGGCAAGCATCGAGTGTGGTGGAAATGTTGACAGAGCTTCGATTTTTAGTAGAATTAGACAGGTAGTTAAAGATTACTGGCTCAATTTCTTGGTAAGTGGGAATAATTATTAGCACAGGGTGAGGCTAAGATGATCTGTCAGGTTTGTGGGCAGAGAGAAGCTACGTTTCATTTCAAGGAAATGATAAATGGAGAAGTGA
This sequence comes from bacterium, assembly GCA_046760365.1. Taxonomy (GTDB): domain Bacteria; phylum Aerophobota; class Aerophobia; order Aerophobales; family AE-B3A; genus AE-B3B. Next base: position 7,189 of record JBHIEA010000049.1, on the reverse strand, counting down.
AAGAGCTTCATTTGTGTGAAATCTGCGCCAAAGAAAAAGGATTAGGTGAGACATTGTTTATGCCCAGTCTTTCTCTATCTGATCTTATGGCAGGCTTAACGGAGCTTGAAGTTCCAAGGCCCGAAGAGATTTCTGTTAGCTGCTCTCATTGCGGATTAAGTTATGGGGATATAAAGGAGAAGGGAAAAATAGGCTGTGGTTTGTGTTATCAGGCACTTAACGAATATCTGACTCCACTTCTAGAGAAAATTCAGGGTAAGGTCCGCCATTCCGGTAAGGTTCCCAGAAAAAGTAAAGTGAAGGATCAAAGAGAAAGCAAAATTTATGAGCTACGCAAAGAACTAGAAATCTTGGTGAGAAAAGAAGAGTATGAAAGGGCGGCTGAATTGAGAGATGAAATTCGTAGGCTAGAAAAAGAGAAATGATTCTTCAAAAGATGGCTAATTCAACCAGTCAATGGTTAAGAGGAGATGGACCGGAGGCAGAAATTGTTTTTAGCTGTCGGATTAGACTGGCACGCAATCTAGAAGGTTTTACCTTTCCTCCTTGGGCCGCCAATTCTGTATTGAGGGACGTTTCAGATAAAGTTCTGAATGCTGTAAATAAGTCTGATTATCTAAAGAATAGTCGCCTGATCAATATGAGCGAACTTTCGGGCACAGAGAGAAGATTTCTTTTAGAAAGGCACCTCATCAGCCCCGAGTTTAGTGCCGGAGGATCTCATAGATTTTTAGTTACCGACATCGGGGAGATTATCTCTTTAATGATAAATGAGGAGGATCATTTGCGTCTCCAGAGTATTCTTTCCGGACTCCAGTTAATGGATGCGTGGCGATTGACTGATAAAGTAGACGATGAGTTAGAGCGAAATTTAGATTATGCTTTCCTGCCTCAATGGGGTTACCTTACCTCCTGCCCAACCAACACTGGCACCGGAATGAGGGCTTCCTGTATGTTGCACTTACCTGCCTTAGTAGCCACTCATAAGATCGATGAATTACTCAAGAACATCTCCAAGTTGGGTTTAGTAGCAAGAGGACTGTACGGGGAAGGGACTAAATCACAAGGTGATTTTTTTCAAATATCGAATCAGGTCACCCTGGGTTTGAGGGAGGAAGAAATTGTGGACAATGTGGAAAGTGTGACCCGGCAAGTGGTAGGGCAGGAAAAAAAGGCCAGGGAGATTTTACTTAAGCGAAATGGAACTCAGCTTAAGGATCAGATGGGCAGGGCTTACGGAACTTTGGTTAACGCTTACCTTATGAGTTCAGAGGAGGCTATAAACTTACTCTCGAAGCTAAGACTAGGAGTGAGTTTACATTTATTCCCGCAACTTAAGATTCAGGTTCTAAATGAGCTATTTTTCATGATTACTCCTGCTCAACTTCAAGTTAGGGAAGGAAAGGAGATGGCTCCCTTAGACCGTGACCAATTAAGGGCAAAGATCATCAGAGAATGGCTGGGTAAGTTAGTTAAATAAAAAAACTAAAAGGACTTTGAGGAATGTCAACCACTGAGGTTATATTTAAAAAGGTGCAAGATACCATAAGAAAATACCAAATGCTTGCTTCAAATACAAAGTTGGTGGTGGCTGTATCGGGGGGTCCTGATTCTGCTACTCTGCTTCATGTTCTTTTTAAACTGGGACCGAAGTATAATTTACGACTATGGGTGGCACATCTCAATCACGGGCTAAGAGGTCGAGAGGCAGATTTGGAAGCCGAATGGGTGAAAAAATTCGCCTTTAAACTGGGAATTCCTGTGATTTCTGATACTTTTAATGTGTCAGCGCTGGCTAAAGAAAAAAAACTCTCTCTGGAAGAGGCTGCTCGACGAGCAAGATACAATTTTCTTGAAGAGGTTGCCAGTCAAATGGGAGCTAGTAAGATCGCCTTGGCTCATACAGCGTCTGATCAGGCAGAGACCCTGTTGATGAGGCTAATGAGAGGCTCTGGTCTGGATGGTCTTTCAGCTATACCACCGGTGAGGAATAAGATCATCCGTCCTCTAATTGAGGTCTTTCGAGGTGAGATACAAGACTACTGTCGAGAGAATAACTTCCAACCTTGCTTAGATTCCTCCAATAGAGAGACTTCTTTTCTGCGCAATCGAGTTCGCCTCAATTTGATTCCCTATCTTTCTAGAGAATACGGTGATAAAATAGAAGATGTTCTCTTTCAGACCACCAATCTCCTCAGGCAAGATAGTGAATATCTTAAAAAAGAGACTGAGAGGGTTTTTAAATCGGTTCTGGAGAAAAAAACCGATGAGGAGTTAGTTTTCAACGAACAAAAACTATCTTGTTTACATCCAGCTTTGCAAAGGAGGGTTATACGTAGGGCCATTGAAAAAATTAAGGGAAATTTAAGGGGAATTACCTTTGATCATATTGTGTCGATTCTCAAGTTATATCAAACAAAGCAGTCCAAGCAATTGGACCTTCCTCACAGCTTGGTGATTCGACACCGCTACGGGAATTTGTTGATTAGGAAAGGAAAAGAGAAAAGTTTGACCTTCGTTCGTAATTTGGTTATTCCGGGAACGACTAAGCTTACAGAGTTAAATCTAGCACTGGATACAGAATTAATCTCCATCACACCCGGGATCTCTTTCCATAAGGATGGTCAGAAGAAACTAGAGGGGCAGTTCATCTCCTCTGGACGGTTGAGTACTCACTTCCCTTTAGCTTCAACGGATGAGCTCAAGTCCTGTCAAATCGCTGATTTTCCAGAACGAGAGGCTTGGTTTGATTTTAATAAACTTGAGTCACCTCTATTCCTGCGAACAAGAGAAAAGGGTGACCGATTTCATCCTTTGGGGATGGCCGGAAGCAAAAAGGTTAAAGATTTTTTTATCGATCTTAAGATTCCTTCGGAACAGAGGAAAAGAGTTCCTCTCCTGATTGGTAAGGACAAAGTAGTGTGGATAGTCGGTTATCGAATTGACCAGAGGTTCAAGGTAGATGAGGATACTAGAGCCATTCTCAAAGTCAAAATCCGTGAATCTCATGATTGATCGAACCACTAGGGTAGAAAGGAAAACTAAAGAGACAGAGGTTAAAATTTTTCTAAACCTTGATGGAAAGGGAGAGTCGAAGATTAATACTCCTTATCCTTTCTTGGATCATATGCTTTCTCTTTTCGCGCACCACGGGTTTTTTGATCTGGAAATATACGCAAAGGGTGATACCCAGATTGATTATCATCATCTGGTAGAGGATGTCGGTATTTGTCTGGGAAAAGCAGTTAAAAATGCCTTGGGAGAAAAAAAAGGAATAAAGAGATACGGGAATTGTTTCGTTCCTATGGACGATGTATTGGTGCAGGTAGCGCTGGATATTAGTGGTAGACCGAGGTTGGTCTTTAATTTTCCGTCGCATTCCGAGCTTGAGCTGGCTAATGAATTCTTCCAGGGTTTCTCATCCCATTCTGGCATTACTCTCCATATCAATCTCTGTTACGGCGATGGTGTTCATCACTTAATGGAAGCTATCTTCAAAGCTTTTGCTCTAAGTTTAGATGAGGCAACAAGATGGGAACATAGAAGAAGGGGAGTTCCGTCTACGAAAGAGACAATGGAGTGAGGTCTAATCATGCGGGCGGTGGTTCAGAGAGTAAGAGAAGCTTCATGCGAAGTAAAAGGGAAGTTAGTGGGATCTATCGGGGCCGGGATGGTTGTTTTTCTGGGTGTTGGTAGGAAGGATGGTTTGGTAGATGTAGAGTACTTAGCTGAGAAGATAGCTAATCTTCGTATTTTCGCTGATGAAAAAGATAAAATGAATTTGTCTTTAACCCAGGTGAAAGGAGAGGTTCTTGTTATTCCACAATTTACGCTTTATGGGGATTGTAGAAAAGGCCTGCGCCCGGATTTTATCGAAGCAGCTCCAGCAAATTTAGCCAGGAGGTTTTATCTTAAATTTGTAGCATTAATGAAGAAGAAAGCAACTATCGTTAGGGAAGGGAGATTCGGTGCTAAGATGAGGATAAAAGTTGACAATGACGGGCCGGTGACTTTGATTTTGAGTTCTGGTGGTACTTTCTAAAGTTAAGTGGTCAGGGGGAGAAAATGGCAAAGGTGATTGCCGGACTTGAGGTAGGTATGAGGGCAGTTAAAGCAGTGGAGTTAATTCATAGTAAAAACGGCTACCAGCTAAGGAAATTAGCCAGATTAGAGATTCCTTTTGAGGTTTCCGATCATACCAAGCGGGAAGAAATTATTGTGAAACTCATTAAGGATCTTATCAGCAAATACAGGATTAATACCAGACGAGTTGTCTCAGGTGTAGGAGGAGAATCAGTCATTGTGAGAAGGATAACCCTACCCCCGATGAAGGAAAAAGAAATTGCCAAAGCTGTCAGATGGCAGGCAGAAGATTACATCCCCTATTCTATGGATCAAGTTTGTCTAGGGTTTGATGTTCTAGACCGAGGTTTTTCCGGAAAAAAAGAAGAGGAAATACCAGTGATATTGGTAGGTGTAAAGCGTGAAGCCATTGAGAGACATCTTCGTCTTCTCCGCCAAGCAAGAATTTCTCCTCAAGCCCTAGATGTGAATACTCTTGCTCTATTTAATGTTTTTCAGCTATCTAATCCAAATGAAACCGACGGCATAGCACTTCTTGAGGTTGGGCATCGTTCAACTAGTATTGTCCTTCTGGATAAGGGCAGCCCTTTTTTGATTAGAGACGTGAACTTGGCCGGATTTCACATTACCGAGACCATGGCCGAGGAAATGGGTACTAGTTTTATGAGGGCAGAAGAGATAAAGCAGGGATACGGATTTATGGCCTCAGATGAAAGTGAGAGAGAAGTCTATTCTAATGATGGACTGAAAGAAGCTACCACAAAAGAGGGGGTGGACAAAAGGCTGGTAGATCATATAATCAGGAGATCTATGGAAGCTCTGGTAGAGGAAGTAATTCACTCCTTTGAATATTATAGCTCGCAGAGGGAGGGAAAACCCATAAAAAAAGTCGTCCTGAGTGGAGGGACTTCGCAACTGCCTAATATAGACAAATTCTTGTCGGAAGAGTTGGGGCTCCCGGTCAAGATAATCAGCCCTTTCGCCAAGATTACCTGTGAGGTGAAAAAGTTTCCCCGAGACTACTTAGCTAGAGTGGGTCCCATGTTCACGGTGGCGTTAGGCTTTGCTCTTCAGGAGGTGAGACAAATTTGATCAGGGTAAATCTACTGCCAAGGGAGCTAATTCAAAAGAAAAAAGTTGGCGCCTTTGTCATTTTTGTGTTGGTTTCTACTCTGTTTACTATCTTTATTTGTGTTCTTCTTTCCCTTCCCCTGAGAGAGGAGATACAAGCAACAAGAAGACGACTAGAGTTTGAACAATTAACCCTAAGAAAGTCTCAACCGATCCTCAAGGAACTAGAAGATTTAAAGGGTAAGGAGAGCCAGCTTCAAGCAAGGCTGAAGGCAATGAAAAACTTAGTTGCCTCACGGTGTTCTTGGTCACAGGTGTTGTATGAGATAAGCAGAGCTTTGCCGAAGGAAATCTGGCTTACTGAACTTACCAATGAACCTCAAGAAAAACAGCAGATCCTTACCATTAAGGGAAGCAGCCTTAATAAAACCGTTGACATAAGTAAGTTTATGGAAAATTTAACCAGCTCGCCTCTTTTCGCGGAGGTAGTTCTCTTGGGGATGACCAAGACAACCATAGATAAAAGAGAAGTAATGGATTTTACCATTAATTGTAAGCTGAGAGGACCTCGTCCTCTTCAAGAAGGGACAATAGATTGATTTTCACGCTCAGGGGTAGAATAGGAGTTGGATTGGGGATTTTTCTCGGGATTATTTGCTTTTTTTATTGGGGATTTTACAATCCTCAAGCTAAACTTATTGAAAAAATGAATCGACAGGTGAAAAGGGAAAATCTAAAGCTCGTACAAATTAAGAAGAAAGTGGTTGAATATGAAAAGTTAAAAGAGAAGTACCAGGCAATGGCCCTAAAACTGGCTTCTCTGGAGAACTACCTGGTTAAGGAAGAGGAAAGTTTTTCTGTGTTTCAAGAATTGGGTTTGATGTCGAGGAAATACGGGATTGATTTTGTGGAGATAGTTCCTGAGGAGGCTATAGGGGGGCAATATTACAATCGAATTCCGGTGAGAATTGAGCTATTTTCTACCTATCATGCCCTGGGTATGCTTCTATCCGACATGGATAAAAAAGGTAGGATGATAGGTTTAGGGGTTGATGGGATTAAAATGCGAGGGGTAGAAAAAGGAGGGGAGAGTCTTGAGGAGCAAAAGAACCATACGGTGGAGGTAGATCTTCTTTTATCCTTATACACGCTTAAGGCAGAGTCAACTGCCGAAAAGACCCCCCAGGTTTCAAGTTCTCAATCTGCGGAAAAGACCCAAAAGAGCCAAGATAACCGGCTTCGACGGAGTCGAGGAAGAGAGGGATGAACTGGAAGGCTATCTTTTCGATTATCTTAGGTGCTGGCGTGGTGATCAGCATTTCTTTCTATGGATGCTTTTCTTTGAAAGGGGAAGAAGTGAGCACCGAAATAGAGTCCCTCTTACCCCCAATTTTTTTGTACAAAAGCGAGGGGTTACGGGATCCTTTCATTCCTTTAATCACTGAAGAAAAGAGTACAATAGTGGAAGAAAAGAAAGAGCCACCACCAGAGATAGCAAAACCGGAAATAATAAAGCAAGAAGTGGAAAAACCGAAGTCGAAGAAAATAGTAAGCCAGTCAGGATATAGATTGATCGGGCTGGTATGGGACAAAAAAGGGGTCTTTGCCTTAATCGAGGGAAAAGATGGGAAATGGATTGTGAAAAAGGGTGACCGGATAGGAAAGTTTCAGGTATTTAAGGTCGAATCCAAAAAAGGTGAAGTTATCCTGATGGGTGAGAATGAAATAGTTAAGCTAAGGATGAGAGAATGAGAAAATTACTTTTGGTTTTGGTGTTACTGGGATTTTTTGGAGGATTGATTAACGCGGCTTTCCTTGGTTATGCTGAGGACATTCCTTCTGATTCAATTTTTATTTCTATTGATTTTAAGGATATAGATTTGAACGACTTATTGGATATTCTTTCTGCCAAGACAGGGTTGAATATAATTGCCACCCCGGAAGTCCAGGGCAGAGTTCCCGTTGCTCGTTTTGAAAATGTCCCTATCTTAAAGGCCCTTGAGATCATCCTTGAGCCTTATGACTATGAGTACCA
>JBHIEA010000048.1:0-10423 GCA_046760365.1 bacterium | reverse complement strand
AGAGCTTCCCGGCACCGATAGATTTCTTCAGTCACGATTGGGGTACTTTCATAGAGAAGACGGAGCTTATGCTTTATCTCATCCTCGGCTACATTCTCTTTTAAAGCATTACTTACCAATGCATGCGCCTTTATATATGTAGCCTTGAGGTTTTGGAGGTGAGATTTCCATTCTTGTGAGCAAGCCAGACCCCCATACCCTAAAAGTAATATTAGAGTTAGGTACGTTATGGCCTTTTTCATTTTATTCTTCTTAAAAAAGGATTTTATGTCTCGCCTTTATCTAATCCGGCTTCTTCAGATTTATCGTTGACAATGTTATCATCACCCCCTAGCTTTGTCAAAACCCAAAAAAGTAGAGTGCGACTTCTTGACTTTTCCAGGCTGGATGCTATTCTATACCTGATCACACAGAGAGATGTGGGGAATTCTGGTAATTGATGGCGGTCAAAAAGGAGGTACTACCTATGAAAAAAGGTCTATGGGTAAAAGGGGCGGTTCTTTCGTTCATTGTGGTGGTAATGCTGACCGGGAGTGCTCTAGGAGAGGAGGGAAAGGGAAATTACGAGAAGATTTTAAAACTTAAGGATGAGATCGTCAAGATTCAGAATCAAGGGGAACTCGGATTCAGAAACTTCACTCTCTGTTCCAAAATAATCACCATGGGACATTATGTTCCTTTACCGGAACCAAAGGTAAAAGTAGGTGAAAAATTTCTGGTTTACTATGAGCCAGCCAATGTTTTCACTAATACCCAGGGAGGAAGATATGAATTCTGGATTACCCAAGATATGCTACTTCTTGATGAGAAAGGCGAATTACTTTACGAGAAGACCGACGCTCTTTCTATGCACTTTAACACTGAAACTCCCCTGCTTGATCTCTACGTTACCAATACTTTGACCTTAACCGGACTTCCGGTTGGTGAATATACCTATAAAGCGGTACTGCACGATGTGTTGAGAGATACCACGGCCACCAAAACCATTGCTTTTGAGATAGTTGAATAGGTAAAGTACTCAATTCATCATATACCTTTTCAATCCCCAAGGAAAATGGCAGAATCCTGGGGGGGCGAAATAGAGAAAGTGCAGTCACATTAAAGCAGAATGAGACCCTAACGCACCGGTGCTTTAGTTGAGAGGATAAATTGTCTGGATGATCGTTAGTCTCAAAGAAAGTAAATGTTATTCGTTGCTATAATTGTGCCTTTATTTGTTGCCTGGTGGGTAGCCACTGATGCTAAAAAAAGAGGCTATACTCGGGGTCAAATTATCGGCTGGTTCCTGGGAGTCTGGTTTCTCCTTATCGTATTTTTGCCTCTTTATCTTATCCTGAGATCCAGATCAGCCAAACCTGCCAGACCAGCCACCGGACCCGGGGTCTGCCCCTATTGTGGTAATCTTTACCAGGGTAAAGTTACCTTTTGTCCTTACTGTGGTCAGAAACTCAAAGATGACAGTGGGTAAGAAAGGAGTCAAAAGATCCTTTGAAGGGGAAGTGGAGCCTGGGAGTATCTATACTCCTTACATCCTTGATAGTGGGAATTCTTTTCAGAATGAGCCCGGCTACCATATTAAAAAATATTCTTTTAGCCTCGATTCATCCCACCACTTTACAACTAATAGCTCTGGTGATACTGGTTATCTTTTTGGGGAATCTCATGAAAGAGAGAGGAAATTTAGAAAACATGGTTTCCTCTCTTGAGGCTCTGATCAGAAATCGCCGCCTGAGATTCACCATCCCGCCCGCCTTTATGGGACTTCTGCCGATGCCCGCCGGAGCACTTTTCTCTGCTCCCATGGTGGAAGAAATCGGTAGGAAAACAGGGATAAGTCCAGAAAATAAGACTCTTCTAAATTACTGGTTTCGTCATCTGTGGGAGTATATGTGGCCGCTTTATCCATCATTAATTCTAGCAGCAGCGCTTCTCAACGTTAAGGTTAGAGACATTATCCTGGCCCAGTATCCTTTAACTCTGGCCGCCATTGCTGCAGGCTTCATCTTCTGCATGAGAAGAGGCTCCTCTCCACCACCCCACCGCTCTTTTAAGCCGCTAAAGAAAGCACATTTTACTAAGGAGATTCGGGCTCTTTTCTTCAATATCTGGCCCGTTCTGGCCATAATTCTTCTAGTTTTGATCTTTAAGGTAGAACTGCTTGTCGCCATACTAGTGACTGTATTAATCGTTCTCGTCTTCTCCAAAAGGAAAGGCTATAAGATATTGGCATCTCTCAAAAAAAGTCTTTCTTTATCCATGATTCTTTTGATAATCTCCGTTATGGCCTTCAAAAGAGTGTTCGAGGTCTCAGGTGCATTTTCGGTGATTCCTATCATTTTCAGCAATTGGGGGCTATCTCCTTTAATCATTTTGTTCTTTGCCCCTTTTCTGGCCGGTCTTTCAACAGGGATTACCTCGGCTTTCGTAGGAATGACATTTCCTTTGCTTTTGCCCTTCATAGTTAAAAGCCAGCCAAACCTGACCTATAGTATGTTTGCCTATGCCGGTGGATTTGCCGGAGTTCTCCTCTCCCCATTTCATCTCTGTCTTATCCTTAGCAGAGAATACTTCAAGGCGGATCTCAAGAGATTATATAAGCTACTATCCCTTCCGGTGGCTTTCGTCGCCCTGGTAGCCCTCCTGATCGTAGGTTTAAATGGGTTTTGAGAAAAACTTAGGGCAATCAATCTCTAATTTTTTTTACTACCCCGCAGGTATTCATGGATCCCCCGGGCCGCTCTTTTTCCTGCTCCCATGGCGGCAATAACGGTAGCAGCCCCGGTAACAATATCTCCTCCCGCAAAAACCTGAGGAATGCCAGTCTGGCCATTCTCTTCGTTTACCTCAATGTACCCCCAGGGGTTTAATCTTAGCCCAGGGGTTCCCTGGGTTAAAAGAGGATTGGCTCCTTGACCAATGGCTACCACTGCGGTGTCCAAACCAAGATTAAATTCAGATCCTTTTATCGGTATGGGTCTTCTCCTCCCACTTTCATCAGGCTTACCCAGCCTCATTCTCAGGCACCTTGCCCCGGCAAGATTCCTCTTTTTATCTCCTAAAAAAGTGACTGGAATAGTCAAAAGATGAAATTTTACTCCTTCTTCCTCGGCATTCTTTATTTCCTCCTCCCGGGCCGGCATCTCCTTTCTCGATCGCCGATAGATTATATTAACCTGCTCCGCTCCCAGTCTTAAGGCCACCCGGGCCGAATCCATAGCCACATTACCTCCTCCTATTACGCCAACTCTTCGACCAATTTTAATGGGAGTATCATACTGAGGAAATTGATAAGCCTTCATCAGATTAACCCGGGTAAGAAATTCGCTGGCCGAATAAACGCCATCTAAATTTTCCCCCGGTATGTGCAGGAAATGAGGAAGTCCGGCTCCGATTCCTACAAAAACTGCGGAAAATCCATCTCTTAAGAGCTCCTTGACCGTGAGAGTCTTTCCAATTAACACATTAGGACAGAACTTTACCCCTAATTTCTCAATATTCCTTATCTCAATTTCAAGCACCCACTTAGGGAGCCTAAACTCAGGTATTCCATATCTTAGAACGCCACCTAAAGTATGCAAAGCCTCAAATATGGTGACTCGGTAACCCAGTTTGACCAGATCTGCCGCAGCTATAAGTCCAGCAGGACCAGATCCAACCACTGCCACACGAGGAGAAGAGGATGGGGTGAGATTTGTAGCTGCTTTCTTTTCATAACTTTTTCTCTGCTTTAGCTCCCAATCGGCGGCAAATCGCTCCAACCTTCCAATAGCAACCGGTTCTCCCTTTTTGGATTTTACGCATTTTATCTCACACTGGGTCTCTTGAGGGCAGACTCTACCACAAACAGCAGGAAGATCGTTATTTTCCTTAATCTTCTCAATAGAGGCCTGGAAATTCCTCTCGGCTATCTGTTTTATGAAGGCGGGTATGTCAATTTCTACCGGACATCCTTTTACACAGGGAGGCTTTTTGCATTGTAGACATCTCTTAGCTTCCTCTACTGCGGCCTCGGCAGAATAACCCAGGGCTACTTCGTTGAAATTTTTTATTCTCTTCTCGGGGTTCTGCTTGGGCATCTCAACTTTGCTCACTCTATCAGACATCGAAGAATCCTCAATATACTACCTTATCCTCTGGAAGATAAGGCACCTTGATAAAGACAACCTTTACCACTTCTTTGGTATCGTTCACAATATCATGGTATTCACCGGGATCGATTCTAAAGGCATCGCCTTCTCTGGTCCGATATTCGGTATCATTGATCAATATTTTGGGCCCTCCCTGCAGAAAATAAAAGGTCTCCTCCACCTTTCGGTGGCCATGAGCACCCATCTTCTGGCCAGGCTTTAACAGGAGTACTCCCCAGTCAATCTTCGGACCCCGTAAAAGATACTTTATACCCCAGTCTCCTCCTCGGTACTCACAATCAGCCTCGTTGATTCTCTGCACCTTGACCTCCTCGTTCAAACAACCCACTTAAGAATCTCTCTTAGATCTTCATCGCTTACTTTCCGAGGATTTTTGCTCATGCTGCTGCTTCTAGAGTTAGCAATGATGCTAGAAAAGTGATCCTCGGTAATTCCGTAATCTTTAAAACTGAGAGGTAGGCCGATCCGCTCCAAGAATCTCTTTATACCATAGGGTAAATCCTCTGCCCTATCAACTCCAATTTTCTTGGCTATCTGAGTAAATTTCTGGGCTCTTGACCTCAGGTTAAATCCTATCACATGAGGTAAAAGAATAGCACAAGCCAGTCCGTGAGGAACGCCAAACCGTGCTCCAATGGGGTGCGCCAGTCCATGAACAGCACCAAGGCCAGAATTAGAAAAAGCCATGGCGGAAAGTAGACTACCCAAAGCCATTTTTTCCCGAACCTTAACGTCTTTCCCATTAGCAACAGCTTGGGGTAAATTTTGGAAAATAACCTCAATGGCCTGAAGAGCTAGGGCATCGGCAATTGGATTTGACGATCTGCTAACAAAGGACTCAAGAGCCTGAGTGAAAGCATCCATCCCGGTGTAGGCTGTGACTCGAGAAGAAAGAGAAAGGGTTAGTTCAGGGTCAACCAGGGCCACTTTAGCTATCATGTAGGGACTGCGGATGCTTTTTTTAATCAAGACCTTTTTATCGGTGAGAACAGAATTATTAGTAACCTCCGCGCCGGTACCGGCAGTGGTGGGAACAGCCACAAACGGCAGTCCTTCTCTTTCAATGGGCTTACCAGCATGATATTCCCAGATTGTACCCGACTGCCTGACTAAAGAGGCAATAGCCTTACCGGCATCTATGGCGCTTCCCCCACCTAGGGCAACGACAACATCAGATTTTTTTTCATGGGCAATTCTAATTCCTTGGTTCACAGTTGCCAGACAGGGATCATGCTCAACTCGGTCAAAAAGATCCACACTAATCCCCTCTCGTTTCATAACACCCAAAACCCTATCCAGAATGCCCGTCTTTCGCATCGATGAGCGGCCGGTTACCAATAAGGCGCTCTTGCCTAAAGAACTGACCTCTTTTCCCAGCCCTTTAACTGCCCCTCGGCCAAAGATAATGCGAGTCGGATACATTAAAAGAAACATATTTTCTCCTCCAAGGAATTTTAAGCTTCCCTGCCTACTATACTCACCATGAAATTTTAAATTCTTAGAATCCTTTATTCTACCGGAATATCTTCGCCTCTTTTTTGGCGCGGCCACTCAATTTCTATCAAACCTGGCTCCACCAACCTTGCTTTGACTTCTTCCTTCTTTATGGTCGGGTTTATTCTTATCCTAAGGAGATGCGAGCTATCGGTTCTGGAGTACCTTACGGGTCTTCTCGGTCCGTGTATTCCCATACCGAAGGGGCCAATACGAATACCAAAGCCTTCCCAGAAATCCTCAAATTCATCCCAGATATTCTCCGCTTTCATTAGCTAATCCTCCTTTCCGGCATCCTAAGTAAATCTCAGGGTCACCGGAACTAAAGTTAAGAAGCAAGTCACAAGAAAAATTATGGTTAATAAAATTCAAATAGGTTCAGTGGCGGCCATCTTATCAGCTGCTGTAAGTTCCAAAAAATGGTTGTCTAACTCATTATAAAAAAGTGATGCCCTATGTCAATTTATCAGTAGTGGTCTGAAAGGCCAATCTCTCTTGTACTCTTGCTCCAAACCCTTATAAATCAGTCCAAACCTTCGCTTAATTAGTATGACAAAAATATTTGACATTGCATTCAAGATATGTTATAATTTTGTAGAATGGTACAACAAATGAAGGAGGGTGAAAATGGCTATCGTTAAGACTACAGTTAAGGGCCAAGTAGTAATACCGGCTAAGCTCCGAAAGAAGTATCACATTAGCAAAGGAACAAGGGTTAAGATTGAGGATAGGGATGGAGAGATTGTAATTAAGCCACTTCTGACTAACCCTGTTAAGGAGGCAAGGGGTATATTTAGGGAAGGTAGATCTGCACTCAAGGCCCTTTTGGCGGGTAGATCAGAGGATGCGAAGTGATGAATTCTGAAAAAATAGTATTGGATAGCTATGCCATGATAGCCTATTTTGAAAATGAGGCTGGAGCAAAGAAAGTGGAAGAGCTTCTATGGCAGGCAGAATTGGGTAGAAGGTTACTATTAATGAGCATAGTAAATTGGGGTGAAGTTTACTATGCTCTATACCGTTCAAAAGGAAAACATAAGGCAGAGGAGAGTATACTGATAATAGATCAACTTCCCATTAGCTTGGTAAATGTGGATAGATCGATAACTTACCAGGCTGCCAGGTTAAAAGCTAGATACGCTGTGGCACTTGGAGATTGTTTTGCCGCCGCTCTGGCTATCCTAAATAAAAGCCAAATATTGACTGGAGATCCAGAATTTAAGAATCTGGAAAGGGAAGTCGGTATTAGCTGGCTCAAACCTCTCTAACAACCCACAATACATCTTAACAGTACCAGGAAAGCACTAGATTCAGAAGGTTTATACAGCTATGAAGGGAAAGAGTGCCGAGATTTTCTTGACAGAGAACTCGCATATGATAGGATGAGATGCAAAAGAGGAACGGATTTGAGAAAAAAATTTTATTTAACCACCCCTGTCTACTATGTTAATGATATTCCTCACCTGGGGCATGCCTACACTACCATCGCTGCCGATGCCCTGGCAAGGTATAAACGCCTTAAGGGATACGAGGTTCTCTTTCTAACCGGCACCGATGAGCATGGGGACAAGATCAATCGAGCAGCCAAAGAAAAGGGTATCACTCCCCTTGAACTGGCTGATCAAGTGGTATCTCGCTTCCAGCACCTCTGGAAGAAGCTCTCTATTTCTAACGATGATTTTATCCGCACCACCGAATCCCGGCACACTCAAGCAGTGAGTAAGATCTTCCAAAGGCTTTATGAGCAAAAAGATATCTACCAAGGGACCTACAAGGGATGGTACTGCGTCCCTTGCGAGAGTTTCTGGCTAGAGCCGCAGTTAAAGGAGGGACAGCTTTGTCCGGAATGTGGACGCAAGACTGAAAAAGTAGAGGAGAAAAGTTATTTCTTCAGACTCTCCCGGTATCAAAGGCCACTGTTGGAACATTTTGACCACCACCCTAACTTTGTTCTTCCCCCTAGCAGAAAGAATGAGGTAGTGGAGTTTGTCAAAAGGGGACTAAAGGATCTTAGCATTACCAGACTAAAGCTAGCCTGGGGAGTACCCTGCCCGGTAGAAAGGGAGCATACAATCTATGTGTGGATTGATGCTCTTATAAACTATATCTCAGCCTTAGGATATGGGGTGAATAAAGATAGGTTTTCTTCATACTGGCCGGCTGACGTTCATTTGGTGGGAAAAGACATTTTGAGATTCCACGCCATCATCTGGCCTGCCCTCTTAATGGCTTTAGGGATAGAGCTTCCTCATACAGTCTTTGCACACGGTTGGTGGAAAATAAAGGGAGAGAAGATGTCCAAATCCAAAAAGAACGTAATCGACCCCGAAGAAATTGTGAAGCAACACGGATCAGATCAACTGAGGTACTTTCTTCTTCGGGAGGTTCCCTTTGGGGAGGACGGCAATTTTTCTTCCCCCCTTTTTATCAAAAGAGTAAACGGTGACCTTGCTAATGATCTGGGAAATCTCCTCAATAGAACCATTCCCCTGGTGGTGAGGCATTGTGGAGGAAAGGTACCTTCGCCGGCGAACGAAGATAAAACTTTAGCGGAAAAAATAAGAAAAATCCTTCCCTTGCTGGATGAAGCCATGAATATCCTCTCCTTCTCCGAAGCATTATCTTACGCGTGGGAAATAGTAAAATCAGCTAATCTCTATATAGACAGATGTGCTCCCTGGAAACTGGCCAGGGAAGAAGATGGGCAAAAAAGGCTAAATACTGTTCTTTATAACCTTTTAGAGACTCTGAGGGTGCTAGCACTCCTACTTTTCCCCTTCATACCCGGGTCAGCAAAAAAAATGTGGGCTCAGTTAGGAATAGAAGAAGATCTGGGTAGTCAAACCCTGGATAGAGCTAACGCTTGGGGTAGATTAAGTCCGGGAACCACAGTGAAGAAAGGACCACCTCTTTTTCCTCGCATTAGGATGTAATAGATGAAAAATGAAAATTTAAGGCTGCCTTACGGAAAACTGATCGGCAGGCAGTAAAAATAATTACGTCCCCACTTAAGGGAATGAAATTAAAAGAAAGGATGGAGCATCTGTGGGAGAAGTATAATTTTACTCCCAAAAAAGAGCTGGGGCAAAACTTCTTGATTGATCCCCGCGTGGTTGATAGGATAATAGAGAGCTCAAAGCTATCCAAAGCTGATACCGTAGTTGAGGTAGGAGCAGGAACCGGAGTCTTAACTGAGCCACTGGTTAACACCGCCGGAAAAGTAATAGGAGTGGAAATTGATAAGAAGCTATGTCAGATTTTAAAGGAAGAACTTGGTAAGTATGATAACCTTGAGATAGTCTGTGAAGATATCGACCAATTTAGCTTCGAGAAAAGATTTAACCGACCATGGGCCGTAAAAATAGTGGGAAATCTACCCTATCAGATAACTTCTTCTTTTCTCTTAAATCTCGCCCGAAAGGAATGGATCAAATTTATGGTGGTAATGGTTCAAAGGGAAGTGGTGGAAAGACTCCTGGCTAAACCCGGGGAAAAAAGGAGAGGAACATTAACTGTTCTCATGGAGTACTATACTACTATTAATAGAATCATCGATGTTCCTCCTCAGGCTTTTATTCCGCGTCCTAAAGTTGGATCCAGTTTAATCAGGATAGACAGAAAGAAAAACCACCTGGTAAAAAATGAGGATCGTTTGACGAGTTTAGTAAGGGGAGCTTTTCGCTCGCGTCGTAAGATGCTGGTGAATGCACTTAGTAAAGAGTTAGGAAAAGATAAAACCCTGGTTAAAGAGAGATTAAACCGAATAGGAATTGACGGGAAAAGAAGAGCAGAGGATCTGACGATGGAGGAGTTCGTTAGAGTAAGTGAAGCTTTATAGACCAATGAAGAAAACTTATAATAGAGCGCGTCGAGGCTGTCTTGGATAAGCCACTTTGATACTCTCGGGTCTACACGTTCACTCCTTAGCTCGTACTTCTCAATTAAACAGAGGCCAAGAGCGGCTCGCTGATATCGCTCTGCACGAGGCGAGACGCTCGTCCAGTGCTCAGAAAATAGTAGAACCGCAAAGTGGCGTTCCAAGACACCGAGAACAGCGCTCATTTTAGGGGCGACGGCGAGGAAAATGCCCATTAAGACTATCGACTGGATAGAGGGAAAGGTTAAAATCATAGATCAGAGTAAACTTCCTCAAAAATTGGAGTATGCGTATTGTAAAGATATAGAAACTCTGAGAGAGGCTATCAGCTCCCTTAAAATAAGAGGTGCTCCCGCGATCGGAATCGCAGCAGCTTTCGGGGTAGTCCTGGGGATAAAGGATTCTCGTTCTCAGGACTATCTTAGCTTTCAGAAGGAGATAGAAAAAGTCATTGATTACCTGGCACGTTCTCGGCCTACGGCGGTTAATCTTTTTTGGTCCCTGAAGCGCATGAGGAGCTGCGCAGAAAAGAACAAAGGCAAAAAGATAAAGGAAATCAAGACCATTCTTGAAAAAGAAGCGCTTCAGATAATGAGAGAAGACAGACAATGTAATCGACAGATTGGAGAAAACGGAGCGCGTCTTATCGAGGACGGAGAGACGATTCTAACCCACTGCAATGCTGGGGCTCTAGCTACGGCTGATTATGGAACTGCCCTGGGGATTCTTTACCGAGCAAAGGAGAAAGGAAAGACCATCAAAGTTTATGTTGACGAGACCCGTCCTCTTCTTCAAGGGGCAAGACTAACCACCTGGGAACTCCTCCGGGAGGGGATTGAGGTAGTCTTAATCTGCGATGACATGGCCGGACGGGTAATGCAAGAAGGAAAGATTAATAAGGTCT
>JBHIEA010000047.1:0-11110 GCA_046760365.1 bacterium | reverse complement strand
AGCGTAGAGCGTATAGAGTAAATCTGAAAGTGGTAGTCGTTTAGGGTTTTACTATTCGCTAAACGCTCTCTTTGGGGAAAGTCCCTCGATACCCGTGTAAACCTCCTAAATACCAATACTTTTGCTTTTATTTGATATGGGAGATGATGATATAAAGAGCAGTACCTCCCCCTAGAAAAGCAAAACCATAATGATAAAGGAAAAAGGTGAAGGGCTGACAAAGGCTAAAAATACCGAAAAGAATTAGACCAATGGAGACGGACTCGAAATATTTTCTCTTCATGGGTAACTTTTACGTACTAAATCGATTCTTACCTTCCCTCATCCTCATCTTATCCCTTGATGGCCCCAAAGGTAAATCCTCGTATCAGGTGCTTGCGCAACACGAAAGTAAAGGCTACCACCGGAACTACCATGAGGAAAGAGCCAGCAGCAATATGACCCCAGTTGACCCCTGCCGTACCCAGTGACTGAGCAATTGCTGGAGGAGCAGTCCTTGCTTTTTCTCCGGTAAGCAAGAGAGCAAAGGTAAACTCATTCCAGGCCATGATCAAACTAAAGATAGCGGTGGCTATCATTCCCGGGGCCATCTCGGGAAGAACAAATTTGAAAAACGCTTGAAACCTAGAGTATCCATCCACCATGGCCGCCTCTTCGTATTCCTTAGGGATCTCATCAATGAAACTTCTCATTATCCATACTGCAAAGGCGAGATTAAACACGGTGTACATGATTATTAGACCAATTTGAGTGTCATATAGGGCTACGGCCCGATACATTATAACCAGAGGAATAACAATGACTATGGGAGGAAGCATTCTACTAGCCAGGATCACAAACAACAGATCGTCCTCCCCCTTTATTTTAAAGCGGGAAAAGACATAGGCGGAAAGAGACCCAACGAAGACCGCCAGGGCAGTGCTAACAAAAGCCACCACGATGGAGTTTAAGAGCTGGCGAGGAAAAAGAGACCACCTAAATCCCATTTCTATGGGTTTTACTTGGCCGACAGCTCCCCCGGCTCCGGCGATAAATATATTTTTGAAGTTGTCTATAATGGGGCGATACCACCAGTGAGGGGGAAGCGCGAAGGCTACCACCTTGGTCTTGGTGGCCGTGGCAAAAATCCAGTAAACCGGAAAAAGATAGATACATAAAATAACAATGAGTATCCCGATTATTAAAGCGTTACGGTATTTTTGTTTCTTCAGGTGATTCATGTTTTTTTTCGCTAAGCCGCTCTTAACTTGTTAAGATAAGTTACATAGATGTTGCTCAGAGCAATAATGATGATTAAGAAGATATAAGCCAGGGCACAGGAGAATCCCGTATGCCAGTATTGAAAAGCTTCTTTATATATATAAAAGGGCAGAATCTGAGTTGAAATTCCCGGGCCCCCCCCGGTTAGAACATAGACGATGTCGAAGAATCTGAAGGCATCCATAGTTCTAAAAAGAAGCGCCAGAATGAGCAGAGGGAAAATATGAGGCAGGGTTATGCATCGGAATTTGAACCATCCTGAGGCCCGGTCCACTTCCGCCGCCTCATAAAGATATCCCGGTATGGTTGAAAGACCTGCTAGAGTCAAAAGAAGCATGAAGGGCGTCCAGATCCAAACATCGGTTATGACTATGGAATATACCGCCCATTCATAAGAGGTGGTCCAGGCTATTTTGGGAAAGCCAAACAATGCGCCCAGTACATAGTTAAGGATGCCCCAATTGGTATCGAGGATAAAATTGAAAAACTTCCCGATCACTACCGGAGAAAACATCATCGGAAGCAGGAACAAAGTGGTAAGTAATCCCTTTCCCCTGAATTCCCGGTTTAACAACATGGCTAAGGTAAAGCCTAAGATAAATTCCAGAGCTACGGCCATGGCCACAAATTTTCCGGTGATAATGAATCGTTCCCAGACCTCTGGATCGCTGAATATTCGTGCATAATTGTCTATACCCACAAAAACCGCGGGAGCACGACCGACAGCATTATAGCGGGTAAAACTCAAGCCCAGGGACCAGATAAGAGGGAAAACAATCATGAAAAGAAGAAGGGCAAAGGTGGGGATCAGGAACCAAAGTTTTAGTGCTTGGTCACTCACTCCTCTTCCGAAGCTTTGGTATTTTCTGCGTTCTTTTCGCACTCTCTATTCCTTATATGAGGATGGTGTACACCCTATGAAAGAGTGCACACCATCCAGATTTACTACTTGTAGTAGCCCGCTCTTTCCAGGATCTCCTCGTGGCGCTTAGCGATGTTATCCATAGCCTGTTCAGGAGTTATTTTTCCCAGAACGGCCCTGTTTAGCTGCACGGAAAGATATTCGCCCATCTCGTTATACTGAGGTATCTCCCAGAAATCCCTCAGCCGGGGAGCACTTTCCCGAACTACCTTGCTTATGGGGGTGAGATCAGCATATTTGGGCGATTCGATAATGGATCTCTTAAGTGAGATATTGCCGCCTTCTACCCATGCCCACTGGAACTCATCGGAAAGGCACCACTCAATGAACTTCAGGGCCTGCTCTTTGTGAGGAGTGTAGGCAGAAACCGCAAATCCCTGTCCTCCCAACTGCACGTAATGCCTGAATACCCCATCTCGGCCAATTCTGCCCGGCTCAGTAAAGAAACCAACCTTATCCGCATACTTGGAAAGTTTGGGGTCGATCACCCCGGGATAGAACATGGCATAAGTGGCCATGGTGGCTACCAGTCCTTGTTGCATAGCGATGTTGGTCTCCTCGTAGCTATAGTTCATTGACCCTGGAGGACAGAACTTATAAAGCTCTACCCAGAGTTTGGCCGCGTCAATACCATAGTCGTTATTGAGGATTCCCTGTACGTGCTTGGTTCGAGGATCCCACAGATTTCCGCCTGAAGACCAGAGAAGACCTAGAAACTCATCAGCCAGACCAGCAGTAGCCCAAGGAGCCTGCCACAGTGCGGTTCCATAGAGGTTCTGATCTGGTCGGGTGAAGAACTCGGCAATGTCTCTCACTTCATCCCAGGTCTTGGGGATAGCCAGCTCATAGCCGTACTTCGCCTTAAAATCTGCCTTTTCTTTAGGGTCTTGGAAAAGGTCTGTCCGGTAAGAAAAGAGAACCATATCCAAGAGGAGCGGAACTCCGTACCAGTGATCACTGTAATCAGGATACTCTCCATAGGAACGAAGAGGAAACTCGTACCATTCATCAAAATTGACTTTTTCTTTATACCAGTCGGTGATTTCGACCAGATGGCCGCCCTCGGCCGCTTCCCCAATCCACTGGCTGTCGGGAATGACGATGTCGAAGCTGGGCTTATGGGACGCAAGTTCAGTGAATACCCGGTCGTGATACTGAGGCCAGGGGATGAAATCTCCCTTTATCTTGATCTCGGGGTTTTGTTTGGTGAAATCCTCTGAGAGTTTGATTAGGTAGTCTGCCGGATACCAGGCGGCCCAGGTAACGGTGAGGGTGACTTTTTCTGCCCTGCTTGCACTGGCGATTAGACCCAGAGATAGCACCGCTGCAACCGCCACTATACCTATCTTTTTCATCACAGCCTCCTTTTACTTCTTTTCAGTGGTTCTTGGTTTTCTCTTTCTCATCACCTCCTCTCGAAGTTTTTTGTAGAGAATAAGCTCAAAGCTAATCCCACTCAATTTTGCGGGCTTCTTCCGTTAACAGGATTTCCTTTAAAAAGGTAACTGCCTTTTCTATTCCTTCTCTGGCAGACATTAGACTATCTTCGTGCTCGATGGAGAGGACATAATCATATCCCACCAATCTTAAATTGCTTAAGAAATCCTTCCAGAAGTCATGACTGTGCCCGTAGCCAACGGTACGAAAGATCCAGGAACGGTGAATCTCATCAGAATAGGGTTTTGCATCGAGCACCCCGTTTAAAGTAGAGTTTAGGGGATCAATCTTGGTGTCCTTGGCATGTACGTGATATATGGCATCACTCAATTTTCTCACTGCTACCACGGGATCTATGCCTTGCCAAAAAAGGTGGCTGGGATCGAAGTTACAGCCAATCGCTTCCCCCGCCTCCTCTCTTAATCGGAGCAATTTCTCCGGAGTGTGTACGGCGTCGCCAGGGTGCATCTCTAGGCACACCCTTACCCCATGGTCCCTCAAGAATTTAGCCTCCTCCCTCCAGTAGGGGATAATTTTTTTCTCCCACTGCCATTTGATTATTTCCGAGAAGTAGGGAGGCCAGGGACAGGTTACCCAATTGGGATATTTATTGGAATCAGGGGCACCAGGACAACCGGCAAAGCCGTTTATTCTCTCCACTCCCAATTTTTCAGCTAGAAGAGCGGTATCCCGAATTGTCTTACGGTGCTCCTTACCAATAGCTTCTTGAGGATGCAAAGGATTGCCGTGGCAGCTAAGAGCACTAATGAAGAGCCCTCTCTTACTTAAGGCTTCCTTAAATTCATCTAATTTGACCTCACTGGATAAGAGCTCTTCAGGATTGCAATGGACTTTTGCCAAAAAATTCCCGGTCCCGATCTCTACTGCATCCACTCCGAACTCGGCCACGGTGTCTAAAGCTTCCTCTAAAGTGCGATCACTAAACAAAGCGGTGAAAACACCCAGCTTCATCTAATTCTCCTTTCTCAACTTTTCGATTGTTACCCACGATCTCGAATACTCCTTCCGAATATTCGAAGACTGGGTTTATTTTAGCCAGACCTTCCTATTTGTCAAGAATAGTCCATTCGCTGTTTTCTTTAGGAGTTACTCTTACCCGCAGGCGCCTATACGGATTACTCCCAAGCCTAAGAACCGGATGATAAATTTGGTGGTTGATTTGATTTAATATCTTTCTGAGACTGTTACTCCAAGGTTCTAAATTTTGGCCGGAAATATTTTGCCAGACAAAAGAGAGGATTCATTGGGATTTTTCAAAAAATGTAGATCGGTGGGCTTGACAATTATTTTCATTTTATTAAAATTACTTAGTAAAGAAAACTAAGTATTCTGGAGGATATAATGGCATTCATTGGAACTAAGCCAGATTCGATTAAAAGGGCAAACAAATCCTTGATCTTGAGGGTGGTAAATAACGAAGGCTTAATTTCCCGGGCCGAGCTCTCCCGCAAAGTGGAACTTACAATTCCTACAGTGATGAAAATTGTAGATGAATTGCTAGAAGAAGAGCTTCTTCGAGAAGTGGGAGTGGGTGAATCTTCCGGAGGTAGACCCCCTAAACTTCTAGAGTTGAACTCTAAAGGAAAACATGCGGTAGCTGTAAAAATAATTCCTGACGAGTTGCAGGTGGGGGTTTCCAATCTAAAAAATACTTTTTTGTTGAAAAAAACTAGAAATATACAGCCTAAGGCTGGTTACCAGAAGATTTTGGCCGAATTAAAAGAAACCGTAAGGCAAGCGATAAAAGAAAGTGGTATAGATTGGGAAAGTGTGCTTGGCATTGGGATAGGAGTTCCGGGAGTAGTCAACTATTTGACCGGTGAAGTACAATCAGCTCCCAACCTGAAGGGTTGGAGGAACGTTAGCCTTGGGTCAGATATTAAGGACGAGTTTAATGTTCCTGTTTTTGTGGAGAACGAGGCCAGGGTTAGTACTTTGGCCGAGAAATGGTACGGAGCGGGAAGAGAGGCCGAAAATTTTGTCTGTATAGATGTAGCGGTAGGTATAGGGTCGGGATTGATTATAAAGGGAGACATATATCGAGGCTTTGAGAGTCTAGCTGGAGAAATTGGGCACTCCACGGTGATAGAGAACGGTCACCTGTGTAATTGCGGTAAGAGAGGATGTTTAGAAACGGTCGCTTCTAATGCAGCCATAGTTAAGTCTATAAAAGCCGATCCCAGTGATATAATTAGGCAGCTCTGCGAGGGTGATAAGAATTTGATAACTATGGACCTCATTATCCGGGCGGTGAAGATGGGTGATGGGAAATCACAGAGATGTATTGAGAAAGCAGCGAAGTACCTGGGGAAAGTAATTGGGGGATTGGTTAATGTGGTTAATCCTGAAATAATAATCATCAATGGGAAAATCACTGCTCTAGGAGAGATATTTTTCGCGTCCCTTCAAGATCAAGTAGAGAGATATTCTATTCTGGGAAACAGTCATCCAGTGAGAATAACCTCGTCAAAATTAGGTGATGATGTTGGACTTATCGGCGCTGCTTCACTTGTTCTGAGGAAAGTTTTCAAAGCTTAGTTATAAAATAGTGAATAGGAGCAAGCAAAGATGAGAAATTTGAAAGCCACGTTGGAGAGCAGCAAGCTTTTTGGTTGGTTCACTCTGTTCGATCCGGTGGAAGGATCGACCATATTCCTTCCAGAGAATCTGGGTAAAGGATGGTGGGTTGGGGCTTTGAGCGCATTCTATGATAGAGAAAGGGAAAAATTATATCTTTACTATCGTATCCGCAAACCACGTGGTTTGGGTCGAGGACTAGAATGCCGTATTTCAGAGAGTAAAGATGGAATCAAGTTTACCGACGTCTGGGTTGGCAAAAAAGAAGAACTTGGTAGTCCATCCATTGAACGAGCTTCTCTGATCAAATCCTATAAAGGTGACTATTTACTTTATATTAGCTATGTTGATCCGATAGATAATCGCTGGCGGATTGACGTTTTACATGCTAAGTCTCCAGAGGATTTTGACCTATCCCAGAGGCACCCTGTATTTACGGCAAAAAATACCTCCACTCAAGCAGTGAAAGATCCTGTGGTCTACTCTTTTAGTGGTCTTTATTATATGTTTCTTAGCTATGCCCCTACACCCCAGGGAGTTAATGAAACCGGCCTGAAGGATATGCATGCCACCGCAGACGTATTTAATACCGGAAAGGTTATTAGCTGTAGCGCTCTTGCCGTCAGTTCAGATGGAGAACAATTTGCCTGGTTAGGGGATGTTCTTACGCCTGGGCAGGTCTGGGATCGAGACACTGCACGGGTCAGTTCAATACTCTATACACCCCCTCTTTTTACAATGTTCTACGATGGAAAGGCCGGTGTCGAGGGAAATTACGAAGAAAAAACCGGCATGGCCATAAGTTTCGACTTTATGCACTGGCAGAAGGTCAGCATTCATGAACCTATTTTGACATCTCCTCATTCCTCCCACTCCCTCAGGTATATGGATATTGTTCCTTTTGAGGACAGAATTTACTTTTACTATGAATATGCAAGAGAAGACGGATCCCATGAGCTCCGGTTAAGTGTCGTCCCTCGTAAAAGGGATTGAGAGTCCAGATAGTCCTAAAACTCGCATAGGAGACTGCCTTGGTTTCCAGATTAGCAAAAAGGGGTCAAATATAACACATGAGGAGGTGAAAATCACTACTTTAGAAAGATAGACCCCAAATTAACTCATTTGATCGTACGGGAGGTGAAAATGTACGCCTAGAAGGAGAGGTTCTGTGAAATCAAAAATCCACCAAGAGGAGGAGGAAATGGCTAACCATGGTAAAAAACTTCTCATCATTTCAATGGTCTCGTCCATTTTTATGATGAGTTTCTTCAATTTGGCTACGGCCCGGAAGGTGAAAATTGTCTATGCAATATCTCCCAGAGAAGTAGGTAAAGTGACGCCCACACTTATAGAGAGGTTTGAAAAAAAGTTCCCCGATATTGAGATTGAATGGATGAAGGTATCCGGCGTTCCGGGAGAACAGCATAGCCTGTATGTGACCTCATTGTCAGCCAAGAGTGAGACACCGGATGTGATAGCCATAGATGTGATATGGCCTGGCGAGTTTGCCGCTACTGGATGGGCTGAACCAATAGACGATTTGTTTACCAAAGAGATGCAAGCCGATTTTCTGGAGGGTCCTCTTTCAGCGGCGAAATATAAAGAACATGTTTATGGAATACCTCTGTACACAGGTGGTATACACCACTACTACCGAACAGATCTTTTGCAAAAATACGGCTTAGAACCGCCCAAAACCTGGGAAAGACTGGTAGAAGAGGCGCAGTTAATACTCAAGCAGGAGAAGAGTCCAGATTTAGTTGGCTACGTTACGATGTGGGCCAGAATAGAGGGACTCTTCATGAACTTTCTGCAGTTCTATTGGGGAAAAGGCGGAAAGTTCTTTGATGAGATGGGGAATGTTGCGGTCAATAAACCGGCTGGAGTTGAAGCTTTGCAGTTCATGCAGGATATGATCTATAAATACAAAGTTGCACCTGAGAGTGTGTTGACTTATAAACCAGATGATGCCAGAGTAATGTTTCAGCAAGCTAGATCGGTATTTATGGTAGTGCAGGACTTCGTTTGGGCGATAATCACTGGTCCCGATTCTCCGGTCAAAGATAAAGTTGATTTTAAAAGAGTTCCTTATTTTAAGGGGTTTGAAGACACGAAGACGACCTGTATGGGAGGATGGAGTCTCATCATAAACGCTTACTCGAAGCATAAAAAAGAGGCCTGGGAATTCATAAAGTTTGTGACAAGCTATGACTCTCAACTGGAAACCGCGATAGTGACTGGCAATTTACCAACTAGAAAGGCAGTCTATGAAGACCCAAAACTGGTTGAAAAATTCCCTAAAGCTCTTCAGCAATACGAAGATTTTCTGGTTGGTGATGTTCGACCCTCAGCCGAGGCTGGTCCGAAATATCCTGAGCTCTCTGACATTATGCAAGGGGCAATTCACTCGGTACTCATAAAGGAAAAAACAGCCAGCGATGCTTTAGAGGAGGCTGCGGCAAAGATAAATTCGCTGCTTAAGGGGTCATAGAGCAGCGATTATTGAAACGGTAGCTAACCTCTATTGGTTTGCTCGAGAAGCTGGGGATAAGACCTAAGGATTTTTTCCCCAGCTTCTCAGCGCCGGGGGACGTCTCTTTATTTCTTCACTAAAGAGCCGTCGGAAAGGATAGATTATGCCAAGTAGATCTGGAGTGTTCAAAGAATACAGTGGGTGGTTATTGATTTTGCCGATAATTGCTCTATTATTTTTTGTTCTTCTCCTCCCCACCCTGTATACGCTTTCTCTAAGCTTTTCGAGGTTTTCACTGAGTAATCCGCAGGAAAACCGTTTTATAGGCCTTGACAATTATGTCAGGCTCATCCATGACCATGAATTTCGATTGTCTTTCTGGATCAGCGTTATTTTTACCGGAGTAACTGTTCCGCTAGAGCTAGCTATTGGATTGGCCTTCGCTTTGTTTATAAATAGAACATTTCGCGGAAGGGGGGTAATTAGAACCCTGATTCTGCTTCCTTGGGCACTCCCAACCGCATTAAACGCTATCATGTGGAGGTGGCTATATAATACGGATTATGGTCTGTACAACGATGTTTTGCTGCATTTGAAAATTATCGCCAGGCCCATAAATTGGTTGGGAGCGGTTCCCTTAGCTATGATTGCCATGATGATTGTAGCGATTTGGAAAACCAACTCTTTCATGGCGCTGATCCTGTTAGCAGGGCTTCAAAGTATTCCTGAAGAACTCTACAACGCGGCAAAGATTGACGGAGCTGGCAGATGGGTGTCTTTTAAGGAAATAACGCTGCCCCTGTTAAAGCCAGCGATCCTGGTTGCTTTGCTTTTTAGATCCATGGATGCATTCAGGGCCTTTGGTCTTCCCTTCAATCTCACCCAGGGAGGACCGGGTAATTCTACAGAAACTCTGAGCCTCTACGCCTATAAATCGTTTTTCCAATTCCTGAAATTTGATTATGCTTCGGCTATGGCGGTAGTACAATTCGCCTGTCTTTTTGCTTTAGGTCTTTTCTATATCAGAGCTTTAAGGGTGGAACTATGACGAGAAATCAAAAGAATGTCAAAAAGATAGCCGGAAAACTCTCGTTTTATATCGCGGTGATTTTAATTGCTTTTCTTTGCTTCTTTCCTGTCATATGGATTTTTCTTACATCCATTAAGACAACCAGAGAAATTTATGCTTTCCCCCTTGTTTATATCCCCCGCGAGCCTACTCTAAAAAATTATATAGAGGTTTTTTTAGGATCCGATTTTGGCCGTTACCTGTTAAACAGCCTCATTGTTTCCTCACTTGCCACACTCCTTGCCATAATACCCGGATCGATAGCGTCTTATTCATTAGCGCGTCTGCGTTTTAAAGGAAGAAGGACCATTTTGCTCTCCATTCTGGGATTATCTATGTTTCCACCCATCGCAATTGTCCCATCTCTTTTTCTTTTCTTTCGCGTGATTGGGTTCGTAAATACCTATCAGGGTCTTATCCTGGCTCATTCAGCGCTATATTCGCCAATGGCTGTATGGATACTGACGAACTACTTTAAAACCGTTCCCATGGATTTAGAGGATGCTGCGAGGATTGATGGATGCACATTTTTAGGAATCATGAGGAACGTCATTTTCCCGCTTTCGCTGCCAGGGCTGGTCTCAGCCGGACTGATAGTCTTTATATTTTCATGGAATGAATTTCTGGCAGCCCTTGTGCTTTTGTCTAAAAATGAGCTCCGAACAGCCGTGGTGGGAATATCGTTATATCCGGGAGAGTACGCTTTCCCATGGGAACTCATAACTACAGCGACCTTTCTTGCCATAATACCTCTCGTGATATTTACCTTGTTTTTCCAAAAATATATTGTGGGCGGTCTGACTGCCGGAGCCATCAAATCATAAATATACTGTAATATATCTACATTTTCCGATCACTCTTCGGAAGAACGTTTCCTATATCGTCTATCAGCTTCTCACTAAATCTTGCCATTTCTGAAAGTTGTTCCTTTAAGCAAAGCTCTATACCCATACCAACGGTAAACAATAGCAATGCCCTCTTTTTCATCTTGTACCTCTTCGTATGTTGATCTTAGTAAGTAATTCTTCCAGACTTCTGGGGCCCGCACTTTAATAATTTAATATATAGAAAATTCACCTGTCGATCAAATGTGGAATGATATACCAAGTTCGCACTATCCCCCATTTGCTCAGTATACGCGAACTTTCTGGCCATTGTCGTTACTAGAAGGCGACATTGTTACCTACCAGGGGGATTGGAAAGCCAGATAAACAGACAGAAAGCCTTGAGAGAGGCTGGGCTTTATGAGCAAATTTGGCTCCCCGGACTGGACGATGTTGATAACAGGTAAGTCTCTTCCAATAGCTTCTTGTCGTCATCCTCTTCATTATTTGCCAAAAGGTGATCATTG